>JAPKYU010000374.1 GCA_026394175.1 Acidobacteriota bacterium
AAACGGGGAACTTTAATCTGAACGAGAAGCCCGACGTGTATCTGGCGCTGGGCGCGGCGGAGAACAATGCGGTCCCGAACCCGTTCCTGGGCATCTTCAGCGCGCAGTCTACGCTGGGACAGGGCGCCACCATCCCCCAGAGCCGGCTCTGGGGCCTCTACCCCCAGTACACCAGCCTCACGGTGCACAAAAACGCGGGGCAGGCCATTTACCATTCCGGGCAATTGAAAGTGAACAAGCGGTACAGCCACGGGCTCAACCTGAACCTGTCCTATAACTTCTCCAAGATCATCATCAGCAACACCAACAGCATCATCAACGAGCGGCCTCAGTTTCGTGGGATCGCCAGCGGCGACCGCCCCCACAAGCTGCGGCTGGCATTCGTCTACCAGTTGCCGTTCGGCCCCGGGAAACCGATCGGGGGAGCGCTGGTGCGGCCCCTGGCCCGCCTGGTCGAGGCGTGGACGCTCTCGGGCTACATCAACTACCGCTCGGGAGCGCCGCTGTCGGTTTTGGGGCCCAACGGCCGGCCCATCATGCTGCGGGACCCGTCCAACAGCGGTTCGGTCTCGGAGCGGTTGGGAGACATTGTGGATCCCAAGACCGGGAAGGTGCTGAACTCCTACTTCGACACCTCCGCTTTTCTGGCACTGCCGAACCAGTACACCATCTCGCCGGAGCCGGCCTACAGGTCCAACTTCCGCGGACCGTCCGCTTGGGGCCGCAATCTTTCGCTGGCCAAAGACATGCGGCTGTGGGAGCGCTACAAGCTACAGATCCGTCTCGAGGCCAGCAACTTCACCAATTCGGTCTCGTGGGGCAATCCCGGCACCGACATGTCCAACCAGTCCACTTTCGGGGTGATCAGCTCCGGCGGCGGCGGGCGCAGCATCCAGATGAGCGCGCGGTTGATGTTCTGATACTCGTTGCTAGGCCGTCACCTGCTCGTATGAGAATGAGGGGATCTCTGTGCGCTCGCGTGCGTGCTCAATTGTGATTGCGCAGATGTCGCCGTTCTGATCGAGATCAAGAATCGTATTCTCGTCCAGAGCCCTGGTCTCGCGGACCTCGGCCTGGCGAAACTCGATGTACAGAGTGTCGGTATCTTGAAAGTATTTGATCTTCATGGCGCGAACGAGCGATCAAAGAAGGCGTTATGCACGGTTTCACCGTCCGCCAGCAGGACGACTCGCAAATGCCTCCCGCCCATCTCTTGAATCGGCGCCCAACGACGAATGCGGCCGTCCTGCTGAGCGATTTCTCTCACGGGATTCCTGACCACATGCTCGATCCACTCCAGCTTGATACTCGCGCGATCAGGCCGCTGCCGGATCGCCTCGAAGTACCGAGTGAACTTCGCGGCTCGATTATAGCAAACGCGTCCGGCCGCAGCGGCAGGCGGCCTCACCAGATGCCAGCAAGGGGAGGCGGCCTTCCCCCCTTCGCCGCCGTCTTGCATCATGTCTACTGGATTCGATGATGAGGCTCACCAGACTTTGCGCGCTAGCCGCCGCGTTGACCGTCTTCGCGCCGGCGGCCGGCATGGCGGCCGCTGCCGGCGGCGACCAGGCCTACAAACTCCAGCCCGGCCCGTTCCCGGTGCGGACCATCAAGCTCCTGGTCCGCGTGGACGAAAATCGTCACGCTCGCCTTCTGGGACGCCTATTTGAAACAAAGCCAGGAGGCGCGCGCCTACCTGGCGTCGGGCAAGTTGGACGCCTTCAGCAGGCACACCTTGACGATCACGCATAAATGAGCGCGGCCGTTCTCCGGCGCCGGGTGGGAATGATTTTCGATCACGATGTTCTGCCTCCGCCGATGAACGAATGAAGCGAATCCGCGGATTACGCGGATTTTCGCGGATGGGCTTGAAGCTGTGTGTGACCAGCCCTGGAGGCTAGGGAGAGATAGAGAGGAGAAACCCGTGTTAACATCACAGGCGAACGAAGGGACACCAGCGGTACATGTGCTGTGGCGGCGGGCTTTCCCCGCCATCACCGAGTTTGCGCAAGTCGGGGCCGTCAATTCTCGAAAGGAGAGAAACAGATGAAGAAATCCATTCTGATGTGCGCCGTGATCGTCATCGTGGCAGTGAGTCTCGTTTGGACCCAGGAGCCGGCCAAGAAGAAGAAAGCGCCGCTCAGCCCGGCCGCGGAGACCTCCGTCGCCTTGGGCGACAAGAAGATCACGATCAAGTACTCGGCGCCGTCCCTGCGCGGAAGGCCTACGGTTTTCGGAGAGGGCGGCAGAGTCACCCAAGACGGGACATACCCCGTCTGGCGGGCAGGTGCGAACGCCGCTACCGCCTTACACACCGATGCCGATCTGAACATCAAGGGCCTGGCTGTTCCCGCAGGTGACTACACGATCTACGTTCAGGTGAAGCCCGAGCCGTGGCAACTCATCATCAACAAGCAGACCGGCCAGTGGGGCACAGCCTACAACAAGGACCAGGATCTGGGCCGCGTCCCGATGGACGTGAGCAAGCCTCCCGAGCCGATTGAGACGTACAAGATGACGCTCTCCAGCACGGGAGCGAATGCCGGCAAGCTGCAGTTGGAATGGGAGAACGTAATCGCGTCCGTACCCTTTAAGGTGAAGTAATGAGACCCACAAGCCGGAAGGGGCGCAGCCGCCTGGCCTGCGCCACCCTTGCATTGTGCCTGTTGTGCCTCCTGCAGGCTCCGGCTCCCGCACAGCGGAATCTCGCGGGAGCCGTTCAGACCAAACTCGCCCTGGAGCGGCTCAAGGTCGTGGGCAGCGTCCTGATGATCGGCGCCCATCCGGACGACGAGAACACGGCCTTGCTGGCCTACCTGGCCCGTGGCCGTAAAGCGCGGGCCGCGTATCTTTCGTTGACGCGCGGCGATGGAGGCCAGAACCTCATCGGCTCCGAGCAGGGCGAGTTGTTGGGGCTGGTCCGTACGCAGGAACTGCTGGCCGCCCGGAGGATCGACGGCGCCGAGCAGTTCTTCACCCGGGCGGTCGATTTTGGCTTCTCCAAAACCGCGGAGGAAACCTTCGCCAAGTGGGGCCACGACGCCATCCTGGCCGACGTTGTCTGGACCATCCGCCGCTTCCGCCCGGACGTCTTTGTGGTCGGGATCGGCGCCGGGCACGGGCATCACCAGGCGTCCGGAATCCTCGGGCGCGAGGCGGTCGCGGCCGCGGCCGACAAGACGCGCTTCCCCGAACAGTTGCGCTGGGTCGAGCCCTGGCAGATACGGCGGGTTGTCAGTGGCGGATACGGCCCCGGCGGCGGTGGCGGAGCCCCGCAGGGGATTCGGATCGATACCGGCGAGTTCGATCCGCTGCTCGGGTATTCCTACTCCGAGATTGCCGGCATGAGTCGCAGCATGCACCGGAGCCAGGGCATGGGCGCCCCGGAGCGGCGCGGCGCTTCGAGCGCCTCTCTGACCGTCACGGCCGGCGAACCGGCGACGCGCGATATCTTCGACGGAATCGACACCACCTGGAACCGCCTGCCGGGCGGCGCGCCGGTGGCAAAGATCCTCGAGGAAGCCGCCGGGACGTTT
>JAPKYU010000299.1 GCA_026394175.1 Acidobacteriota bacterium
AGCGATTTCAAACATGGATCAAAGCCAGCCGCAGATTTCGCAGATTGCGCAGATTCAATCGGTGAAATCGGCGAAATCTGCGAAATCTGCGGCTAGATCACACGGCTAAGTACGCTTTGCGGACCGAAGGCTGCTCGCGCAGTTCCGCCGACGGTCCGGCCAGCACCACCCGGCCGCGCTCCAGCACAACGGCGCGCTCGGTTCCCGTCAACGCGTACACCGCGTTCTGTTCCACCAGCAGCAGCGCCACGCCGCCCGCGTGGATCCGGGCGATGAACTGGAACACGGCATCCGAAGCGGCCGGGGAAAGCCCGAGGGACGGCTCGTCGAGCAACAGCAGTTTTGGTTTGCCCATCAAAGCGCGGGCAATGGCCAGCATCTGTTGCTCGCCGCCGCTCAATGCCCAGCCCAACTGGCGGCGCCGCTCGGCCAGCCACGGCAGCCAGCCATACAACTGCACCAGGTCCTGCCGGTAGTCGCCGGTGTCGTGGCTGCGGGCGGCCACCGCCGTCAGCAGGTTCTCCTCGACGGTCAGGCCGGGAAAGATCTTGCGGTCCTCGGGCACAGACAGAATTCCCAGGCGGGCGATCTGGTGCGGCGCCAGGCCATTCAGCCGCAGACCCGCGAAAAACACGTCTCCCGACGACGGGGGCAGCAGCCCGGAGATGGTCTTGAGCAGCGTCGATTTGCCGGCGCCGTTGGCTCCCAGCACGGCTACGGCTTCGCCGCCGCCCACCTCGAGCGTCACCTCTTCGAGCGCGCGCATGCCGTCATAGGCCGCCGAAACCTGCCTTAACTGCAGCAAGCAATCCATTGAAAACACCGAATATGGGACGCCCGCCGCGGCGGGAACGCAGAAAAACGCAGATCAAAAACCTGATCTTATCTGCGTTCATCTGCGTTTATCTGCGTCCCATTCTCCTGCCGTTTTCCTAAATATGCTTCGACGACGGCCGGGTGCGAAGCGACCTCGGCCGGCGCGCCCTCGGCGATTTTCTTCCCGAAGTTCAAGGCCGTCACGCAATCGGCCACGTCGGCGACCATCTTCAGATCGTGCTCGATCAGCAGAATGGCGGTTCCCGAGGCGCGGATCTCGCGCAGCAGTGCGGCCAGGGCCTGGCGTTCGGCGGCGGACATGCCGGCCGCCGGTTCGTCCAGCAGCAGGAGGAGCGGGCTGTGGGCCACGGCACGGGCGATCTCCAGGCAGCGGCGCTCGGCCGCCGTCAGCCGGTCCACCGGCAAAGCGCCTCTCCCGGCCAGCCCGGTGCGCGCTAGTTGCGCCTCGGCCGCCTGCTCCAGCTCCCGAGCCGTTTTCCGGGCGCACTCGACGTGCAGGCCAAGCAGTGTGTTTTCCGCCACCGTCAACGAGGGAAACAGCCGCGGCGTCTGGAACGAGCGGGCGATGCCGGCGCGGAAAACCCGGTACGGCGGCAGGCCGAGCAGCGGCGCGCCGTTGAAAACAATCTGCCCGCGCCCGGCAACCAGTCCCGTCACCGCGTTGAGGAACGTCGATTTCCCGGAACCATTGGGCCCGATCAGCGCGTGAATCTCGCCGGCGCAAACAGACATGCTGAAGCCGTCCAGCGCCTTCAGCCCGCCAAAGGCAACCGTCAAGTCGCGCACCTCAAGCAAAGGTTTCAAGTTCCAGGTCCCAGGTTTCAAGTTCACGATCCCCTGCTGCTTACTGCCTACTGCTTACTGCCTTCTTCCACAACCCCGCCAGGCCGTTGGGCATGACAATCATCAGCATGGTGACCAGCGCTCCGAAGATCAGCATGTAGTAATCCTTGAGGAAGCGCAGCCACTCGGGCAGGAAACCGAGCAGGATGGCGCCGGCCACTGCGCCGCCCACCGAATTGCGTCCGCCCACCAGCAGCATCACCACCAGCATAATGCTCAAGTCAAAATTGAAGAAGTCCGGGCTGATATAGGTTTCCGCCTGGGCGTACATGGCGCCGGCCAGCCCGCCGAGGAAGGCGCTGGCCATGAAGGCGTAGACCTTGACGCGGGTGGTGGCGACACCGAGCGAGGAGGCGGCCAGCTCGTTGTCGCGGACCGCCAGCAGCGCCCGGCCCCACCATGAGCGCCGCACGCGAATGGCGGCCACGGCCGCCGCCACCGCCACGGCCACCACCACGAAGTAATAGATGCGGTCGTAGGCCATCACCGAGCCGGGCCAGAACGGCCGCCGGATGTTCAGCCCATCGGGGCCGTTGGTTAGCCAGATCCAGTTCTTCAGCGTAAGGTAGACGATCTCGCCGAAGCCGATGGTGGCCATGGCCAGGTAGTGCCCGCGCAGCCGCAGCGTGGGCAGCCCGACCACCAGGCCGAACAGCGCCGCAAGCAGTGCCCCGCCCAGCAGCGCGAACACGCTCGGGAAATGCAGCTTCTGCTGGAGCAGCGCCAGGCCGTAAGCGCCGAGCGCGAAAAACGCGCCCTGGGCCAGCGAGAATTGCCCGCACAACCCCACCACAAAATAAAGCCCCAGCGTCGCGATCACGTAGATGCCGGCCATCACCAGCAAGTGCATCGAATACGGCGATTTCACCAGGAACGGCAAGATCACCACCAAGACACCAAGACACCAAGGCAGCAGCAGTCTTGGTGTCTTTGTGCCTTGGTGGTTCATTTACGCTCTTTCTCCGGATTTTTCGCCGAACAGGCCGCTGGGCTTAAAAATCAAAACGAGAATCAGAAGGACAAAGGCGATGCCGTCGCGAAAGGCCTGCGAAATGTACGCGCCGGCAAGTTGTTCGGCCACGCCCAGCAGCAAACCGCCCAGGATGGCGCCGGGGACGCTGCCGAAACCGCCGACGATGGAAGCCGAAAAGGCCTTGAGGGAAACCGCGCTGCCCACCTCGGGATGAACGAAGTAGACGGGGGCCAGCAGAACGCCCCCCAAGCCGCCCAGCAGCACGGCCCCGGCAAAGGCAATGGCGATCATCTTCTTGACCGGAATGCCCATCAGGCCGGCGGTTTCGCGGTCCTGGGCCACGGCGCGCAGGCGCACGCCCACCATGGTCCGCTGGAAAAAGATGTAGAGCGCGGTCAGCGCGCCGGCCGTGATGGCCACGATGCCGGCCTCGTGGGTGGGCATGAAGATGCCGGCCACTTCCAGCGAGCCGTGCCCGAACGGCGAATCCACCAGCGCCGGTTCCGCGCCCCAGATCAGCCGCGCCAGGTTTTTCAAGAATATGGATGCGCCCAGCGTGGTCACGATGAAGGCCGTGAAGTCGCGCGCGGCCAACTCGGCAATGGGGTCGTAGGTGCAGCGGCGGAAGACGACCGAGCCGGCGGCCATCACCGCCAGCACCACCAGCAGGCCGGGCAGCGGGCCGATCCGCGTGGCCAGCGTGGCCAGCAGGTAGCCGGCCACCATCACCAGCTCGCCCTGGGCGAAGTTCACCAGGTTGGCGGCGTTGTACAGCAGCACGAAGCCCAGCGCCACCAGGGCGTAAATCGATCCGAGCGCGATTCCTTCCAGCACCAGTTGCCCGGCCGTCGCCCAGCGCGCGTAGGGCGGCGCCGGCGGGATCGAGCCGGCCGGCAGCGGCTCGCGCCGGATTGCGCTTTCGTCGATGATTTCCAGCGGTTTCTGCCGCGCGTTCTCGATGGTGGCAATCACCTCATCGTGCCGGCCATTCCCGTACTGGTCGAAGTAAAACGGCCCGGCCACGCCCACATGGCGGGTTTCCAGCAGCGCCTGACGCAGCGCCTCGGGATCGATGCCCGAAGCCGATTGTCCCGCCGCTCGACCCGCAACGCGCCGCAGCGCCTGCGCGAAGAGCTGCAGCGCGTCGTAGATCTGCGTGGCGGCCAGGTCGGGGTCCATGCCGAAGCGCCTGCGGAACTCCGCGCGATAGGTTGGCCCGCGCGGCGTGGCGCGCTCCGGGGAGAAATCGGTGAAGACGTAGATGCCGTCGGCGGCGCGCCGGGTGATGTTCAGGCTGATGCTGGTGCCCGACGACGGCGATCCCAGCCACTTGTAGGGCATGCCGAGCTGCCGGTAGCGCCGCAGGATCAGGCCGATATCCGGCTCGTTGGTGCAGTAGGAGATGACCAGGTCGCACCCGGCGTTCCGCAGGTTCAAGAGCTGGCCGGTGTAGTCGCGGTCGCCGGTGTTGTAGTTCTCCACCGCCACCGGCTCGATGTTGTAGAGGTCGCGCAGCGCGTTGGTCAGCGCGCTGCGCCCGCCGGTGCCGAAAGCGTCGGTGTCGTGGAGGATGCCGATGCGCCGGGCGCCAAGTTTCTTTACGGCATACACGACGGCGAGCTGCGCGGCCAGACCGTCGTTGGTGCGGTTGCGGAAAATCCAGCGGCAGCCCAGCCGGGTGATCAGCTCGTTGGTGGCGCCGGTTATGGTGGGCAGGCCGATCTCGTTGATGCGCGGCAGCGCGGCCAGCACCTGGGTGCTGCGCAGCGGCGCGATCAGGCCGGCCAGGTCGCCGCGCGCCGCCAGCTTGTTGAAGGCGTTGACGGCGCCGGCGTTGTTGCTGGCGCTGTCCTCGATCACAACCTCGAACCGCCGCCCGTGGATGCCCCCCTCCCCGGTGATGTCTTCGACGGCAAGCTGCGCTCCGCGGCGGGCCTGCTGCCCCGCCAGCGCGTTCTTTCCGGTCAGCTCGGTGACAATGCCGATGCGCACCGGCTCAGCGGCCAAGGATACGCCTGCGAGGCAGAGCATCCAGATTGTCGTGAGGAGCTTGTTCACCACAAAGACACCAAGACACCAAGTTTCACGAAGAGATTCCGGCGGCTTGCAGCATGGCGCGGAGCTTCTCCTCCGTTTCGTTGAGCGGGTGCGCGAAGGCCTTCTTCTTTAACTCTTCGAAGACCGGGTAGCCGTTGCGCTGCTCGGCGGCCCATTCGCGCGCGAACCGGCCGTCGCGGATTTCCTCCCAAGCGCGCGCCATGAAGGCCCGGAGCGGGGCGGCGTCCACGCGCTGCTGGCGGGTGAGGGTGC
Organism: Acidobacteriota bacterium; assembly: GCA_026394175.1. GTDB lineage: Bacteria > Acidobacteriota > Terriglobia > JAJPHL01 > JAPKYU01 > JAPKYU01. The sequence goes on from JAPKYU010000299.1 coordinate 4,964, forward strand.
CGTACTGGCTGGTGTGCGAATGGAAGCTCATCTGCCGGAAAAAGCCGGCGCGGGCCATCTGGTGGAAAATCTCGGCGGCCTCGCCGGACCCGTACAACTCCAGCGCCGCCATCTCCGGCGGGAACCCGTTCTCGACCAGGAACTCGTAGCCCTGGACGAACAGTTTCATCACCAGCGGCCAGAAGCCCTGCTCGGTCCACAGGTCCAGGTCGGTTTCCAGCTCGAAGGTGCATTCGATGACCCCGGCGCGCGTGGCGCCGATGCCCTTGGCGATGGCCAGGGCGCGGGCCAGGGCGCGGCCGGTGGCGTCCTGGGCTACGGCCACATAGGCCGGCACGCCGCCACCGGCGACGAACGCCTTGCGCACGTTCACCCCGATCATGCGCGGGGCGACCATGCTCACGTCGATATCGGCCGGCGGCCGGATCAACTGATAGCGGATGTTGTAGCCATGGCCGAAGCCCAGCGCCCGGCCGGCGCGCAAGTTGGGGGCGATGTCGCGCTCGTACACCTGGCGCTGGATTTCATCGGGCAGCAGCAGCAGGAGGATGTCGCCGCGTGCGGCGGCTTCGGCCAGCGGGACGGTCTCCATGCCGTCCCGGCGCGCCTGCTCCCAGCTCTCGTCGCGGATGCTGCCGACGATGAGGCGCACGCCGCTGTCGCGCAAGTTGAGCGCCTGCGCGCGCCCCTGGTTGCCATAACCTAGAACGGCGACCGTCTGTTCCCCGAGCGCTCCGAGGTCAGCGTCGCTGTCGTGATAAATGATTGCCATCTTCTCCCCTCTCCAGTGCCCTATAATGGTCGCTCTTTTTTACCATAGTGGTTCATATCACCACAAAGGCACAAAGAACACCAAGGATCACGAAGGGGCGTCAGGATCTCTTTTGTGTCTTTTTGGGTTCCATGCGGCTTTGTGGCTAAGGGGGCAGCGTGATGGTAAAGATCGGATTTACGGGGTCGGGATTTGCGGCCCGGTTTCAGTACAACTCCGCGCGGCGAGTGTATGGTGTGCCGGTGCAGGTGGCGGGCGTGTGGTCGCCGACGCGCGAGCACCGTGAGAAGTTCGCCGCCGAGCGCAACATCCCCGCCTTCGACACGCTGGAAGAGCTGTGCGGGGCCTGCGACGTGGTGAGCGTGTGCGCTTCGCCGGCGGCCCACGAGACGGTGGCGGTGGAGGCGCTGCGGCGCGGCCGCCACGTGATCGTCGAGAAGCCCTTCACCGGCTACTTTGGCGACGGCACGGAGACCTTCCGCGGCGACCGCTGCCCCAAAGAACTGATGCTGCGCGAGGCGCTTTCCAGCAGCCGGCGCATGCTGGAGGCCGAGCGCGCCAGCGGCATGACCATTTTCTACGCCGAAGACTGGGTGTACGCCCCGGCCATCCAGAAGGAGCGCGAGATCCTGGTCAAGAGTGGCGGGCAGGCGCTGTGGATCCTGGCCGGCGAATCGCACAGCGGCTCGCACTCGCCCTTCTACGGCATCTGGCGGCACTCCGGGGGCGGCTCGCTGGTGGGCAAGGGCTGCCATCCGCTGACCGCCGCGCTGTACTTGAAGGCGCAGGAGGGCCTGGCGCGCGACGGCCGCCCCATCCGCCCCGCCGCGGTAAGCTGCCGCACCCACGAGCTGACGCGCCTGCCGGCCTTCCGCGATGCCGGCACCCTCCGCACCGACTACTACGACATCGAGGACTACTGCCAGGCGCACGTCACCTTCACCGACGGCACCGTGGCCGACATCTTCTCCACCGAAGTGGTGCTGGGCGGGGTGCACAACTGGCTGGAGCTCTACGCCAACAACCACCGCACCCGCTGCAACCTCAACCCCATCGATGCCCTGACCACCTACAACCCGCGCGAGGAGTTTTTCAAGGACGTCTACGTGGTGGAGAAGATCGGGACCAAGCAGGGCTGGAGCCACCCGGCGCCCGACGAGGAATGGCAGCACGGCTTCGCCCAGGAGATGCAGGACTTCATCGAGTGCATCGCGCACAGCCGCCGGCCGCAGTGCGGCGCTGAACTGGGCTACGACACGGTGGCCGTGTTATACAGCGGCTACCTGTCGGCCGAGCGCGGCGGCGCCGACGTACAGATCACCCTTTGAACCACAAAGCCACAAAGAGCACAAAGTCCCTCTAAGAAAAC
>JAPKYU010000408.1 GCA_026394175.1 Acidobacteriota bacterium
CAGGACGCGCTGGAAAACGGCGTGGATGTGTGCGTCAGTTCCTGGAATCGCTTCGCTCCCAACACCCTGCCGGCCATGGCCAAGGCCGGCGCGAACTACATGAATTCGCAGCTTGTGCGGATGGAAGCGGTGGCCAACGGCTACCACGAGGGCATCGCGCTGGACGTCAACGGCCTGGTCAGCGAGGGCAGCGGCGAGAACATTTTCGTGGTGAGCAACGGCACGATTTATACCCCGCCGATCGGCTGCTCGGTGCTGCCCGGGATCACCCGCGACAGCGTGGTGCACTTGGCCCGCGACCTGAACCTCCCCGTGGTCGAGCAGGCCATCGCGCGCGAGGCGCTGTACATTGCCGACGAGGTTTTCTTCACCGGGACAGCCGCGGAAATCACGCCCATTCGGTCCGTCGACAAGATTACGGTGGGCGCCGGACATCGCGGGCCCGTCACCCAGGCTCTGCAGGAAGAGTTCTTCGCCATTATCGAGGGCCGCAAGCAGGACCGGCGCGGCTGGCTTTATGCGGTGGCCCAGCAGCCGGCCGGCGCCGCCCGCTAATCAGGTGTCAGGTGCCAGGTGTCAGGTGGGGAACCTGGAACTTGAAACTGGAAACTTGAAACTTTCTCGGATGATCAAGGCCGTTCTTTTCGACCTCGGAAACACGCTTATCCCGTTCGATTACAACCGGGGCTTCTCCGGGATCGCTCCATTCTCCCCGTGCCCGGTCGAGGAGATGCGGCGGCGGATCGCGGCCAGCGACCTGGCGCAGCGCTTCGAAACGGGCCGAATGTCGGGCCAGGAGTTTGTGCGGGAGTTCAGCGAGCTGCTCGAGCTGCGGCCGCTCGACTACCGCCAGTTCTGCGATATCTGGTGCAGCATCTTCCTGCCGGAAACACTGATTCCTGACCAGATGATTCTCGAATTACGCCAGAACCACCGGCTGGTGCTGCTGTCCAACACCAACGAGATTCACTTTTCGATGATCTGGGACAACTACCCGCTGCTGCGCCACTTCCACGAGCTGGTCCTCTCCCACCGCATCGGGGCGATGAAGCCCGCGCCGGAGATCTACCGGGCGGCCGTGGAGCGCGCCGGCTGCCGCCCTGAAGAATGCTTCTACACCGACGATGTGCCTGCCTTTGTGGACGCCGCGCGGCGCGAGGGCCTGGATGCGGTGCAATTTGAGTCGCTGGCGCAGTTGGAGCAGGAGCTGCGCTCCCGCGGGGTAGCGTGGTGATCTGATCCTGCCGAACACGGAACCTTGCTGTCCGGAGAATGTGAACCGCATCGTTTCTGGTTCTGTTACGATGTATGAAAACGCTCGTTGACGGCCGTGACCTATGACCGAAATCGCTCCTCGTATCGTGGTTGACCCCCAGATCCGGTTCGGCAAGCCGGTGATCAGAGGCACGCGGGTTCCTGTCCACACGATCATCGCTAAGCTGGCGGGCGGAATGGCGCCAGAGGAAGTTGCCCGAGAGTACGAAGTGACTCCAGAGGATATCAGAGCTGCCCTCGCCTACGCGGCCAACGTTCTGGAGCAGCAGGAAATCCGCGCCCTGGCATGAAGCTGCGCTTTCTCGTCGATGAAGATCTGCCGCGTTCGACAGCGCGGTTCCTTGGCCATCGAGGTTATACAGCCGACGACGTGCGGGACCTGGGGCTTCGCGGAGCTGCTGACAGGCAGGTTTTCGAGCGTGCCCAGGTCCTCGAAGCTGTGCTGCTCACGGGAGATGGCGACTTCGCGAACATTCTGGAGTTCCCCCCTGGAAGCCACGCGGGAATCATTGTCAGCCGGATCCCGGACGAGTATTCGAGCGAAGCGCTGAACCGCGCGCTACTTCAGGCCATCGAGGATCTGACGGCTGAAGAGATCAGGGGAAGTCTGATCATTGTCGAGGCCGGCCGCATTCGGATCCGCCGTTGAAACCGCTTATCCGCGGAATCCGCGGATTGGGTTCCGGCTATGCTGGTCCGGGGTTTATCTGCGTTCCTCTGCGTCCCATTCAATCTGCGGAATCTGCGGCTTCTGCACCAAGCGGAAGGTGCTATGCTAGTCCTATGGCCGCGGACACGAAAACCCTCATCACGGCCGAGCAGTTCCAACGGATGGCGTTTCCCGATGAGCGCGTGGAACTGTCGGATGGAGAGTTGATCCGTATGGCGCCTGCCGGATTCGAACACAGCCGAATCGGAGTGACGATCACGTACTTGCTGAGAGTTTTCGTTGATAGACATCCACTCGGGACGGTCGTCGGCTCTGATGCCGGTTTTCGACTGAACGAACAAACAGTCCGTGCGCCTGACGTCGCCTTCGTCCGCCGGGAAAGAATCGAGCAGCAGGGGACCATGGAAGCGTTTTGGCCCGGTGCGCCCGATCTGGCTGTCGAAGTCGTGTCGCCGGACGACTCCGCCACCGAGGTTGGCAAGAAGATCAAGGAGTACTTTGCGGCCGGCACGCAACTGGTTTGGGTCGTCTACCCTCGCCTCAGAGAGGTGCATGTCTACCGCGGGCCGAAAGAGATGGAGGTGCTTGCCGCATCCGACATGCTGTCGGGAGACAATCTGCTGCCCGGCTTTTCCATTTCCGTCGAAAGCTTCTTCAAATAGCCGCCTCAAGCCTGGAATCCGCCGAAATCCGCGAAATCCGCGGATTCTCACTCGCCGATGGCGCGGGAAAGCTCGACGCGGGCGCGATAGGCTTCCAGGCCCGCCTGGACCAGCGTGGAGCGCGCATCCACCAGGCGCCGCTGCTCGATGATGAGCTGCTGCATGGACAGCTCGCCGAGCTCGTAGCCGGTGCGGGCGATGCGCGTGGCGCTCTCGGTCTGCGGCAGGAGGCTGCCGCGGATCAGGCGCAGGGCATTGTGCGCCAGCTCGAGGCGGCGCACGGCCAGGCGCACCTCGCGGCGCACCGTCTGTTCGACGAGATCGGCGGCCAGCCGCGCTTCGGCCAGCAGCGCCGCCGCTTCCTGCTTGCCGCCCTGGTTGCGATTGAATATTGGCAGGCCGACGCTGACGCCGACGCGGAACAGCCAGTCGCTGGCGGGCTTCAGGCCGGGAGCCTCCGCCGCGCCGCGCTCCTGCTTGAACCCCACCAGCAGGCCCAGCTCGGGGAAGGCCGCGAGGTCGGCGAACCGCACGCCGGACTGGGCTATGGTGACGCGCATGCGGGCGGCCAGCAGGTCCGCGCGGGTGGCCAGCGCCTTGTCCACCAGCACCGCTTCCTGCGGGACGCCGGCCGCCGTTGCCATCAAGTCCTGGTCGCGCAGCAGCAGCGCTTCGGTCTGGGGCATCCCGGCCAGGGTCTTGATCTCGGCGAGCAGTCCTTCGATCTGGCTGAGCAGCGGTTCGCGCTCGGCGTTCAGGCGCGCAGTTTCCGCCTCGCCGAGCGCCAGCTCGAAGCGGGAGGCGTCGCCGGCCGAGACCCGCAGGACCATGGCCTTTTGCGTCTGCTGCTGCAGATCGACGGCTTCTTCCAGGGCGCGAAGACGGGCGGCGGCGGCCAGGGCCTCGCCTGCCTTCAGCCGCAGCTCGACGGCCAGGCGGCGCTCCAACTCCGTCACCTCCAGCCGCGCCAACTCCCGGGCGGCCTGGGTCACGCTGATGCGCGCCGCCCGCTTGCCGCCAATTTCCACCGGCTGCACAACGGCCAATTCCATCTCCCGCGGTCCATTGCCGGCGCCGAACGGCCCCCCCTTGTTGTCCACTTCCACGACGGGGTTCAGCCACAGCGAGCTTTGCCGCAGCCGCCCTTCGGCCTGCAGCAGGCGCTGCTGCGCGGCCTTCAGCGCTAGGTTGCGGCTCTTCATCCCGGCGACCAGCGCGTCGATGGGCGTGCCGGAAGGCGAAACATAAGATGCCGCCGTCTGCGCGTCCGCTGAAACACAAACCGTGAACAAGAACACTAAAAGGATCCACATAATTGCCTCAGGAAGTCCCCATCCGCAGATTCCGCGGATTACGCGGATTAAGAAATCAAATCTGCGGAATCTACGGATGGGTTTCTAACGCAAGCTCGTTGCCGTTAGCGCCAGCTCATCGCTATCCGCGCGGGCGGCGGCCGGCAGGCGATGCCCGTAGCGCATGAACAGTGACGGCAGCACCACCAGGTTCAGCAGCGTCGAAGTAAACAACCCGCCCACGATCACCACCGCCAGGGGATGCTGAATCTCGCGGCCGGGCTTGTCGCCGCTCAGCACCAGCGGCAGCAGCGCCAGGCCGGCGGTTAGCGCGGTCATCAGGATGGGCGAAATGCGCTCCATGGCCCCGCGGATCACCAGTTGCCGGCCCATGGTTTCGCCCTCTACCCGCAGCAGGTGCTGGTAGTGAGTGAGCAGCATGATGCCGTTGCGGAGCGCCACGCCGAACAGGGTGATGAAGCCGACCAGCGAGGAGATGGAGATGGAGCCGCCGGTCAGCGCCACCGCAACCACGCCACCCACCAGCGCGAACGGCAGGTTGGCCAGCACGATCGCCACCCAGCGAAAGGAGCGGAACGCCAGCCACAGCAGGGCCACGATGCAGGCCAGCGAGGCGGCGCCCAGCAGGAAGATCTGCCTGCGGGCCGACTGCTGTTCCGCGAACTGCCCGCCGTACTCGATGTAGTAACCCGGCGGAAGCTGGATGTTCTTGCCGATGCGCGCCTGGATGTCGTGGACCACCGAATTCAGGTCGCGGCCGGCGATATTACAGGTGACGTCGGCGTAGCGCAGCGCGTTCTCATGCTTGATGACGCCGACGCCGTTCACCACTTCGACGTCGGCCAGCGTGCCCAGCGGCACTTTCTCGCCGGCCGGCGTGTCGATCAGGGTGCGGCGAATGGACTCGGGATCGCGGGCCGCCTCCGGCGTGTAGCGCACCCACAGCTCGTATTGCCGCTGGCCTTCCAGCACCGAGGAGACCGCCCGGCCGAAGAACGCCGTCCCCACCGCCTCCGACAGTTGCGCGGTGGTGATTCCGTAATGAGCCAGACGGTCGCGATGATAGCGCAGTTGCACGCGCGGCATCTCGAGGTCCCGGTCGCGGGCCGCCTCGACCGCTCCCGGCACGGCGGCGACTTCCTTCTCCACCACCCGGGAAAGGTGGTTCAGCTTGTCCAGATCGTCGCCGTAAATCCGGACGGCGATGGTGGCCATCTCGCCGAACAGCACGTCCTCGATCTGCTCGGCGATGAACTGCTTGACGCCGAACTGGTAGCCCGGGAACCGGGCCAGCCGGGCGCGGATGTCGGCCATGACCTCCTCGATGTCCCGGCCCTCTTCTTTCAACTCCACCCAGATCTCCGAGAAATCGGGGCCTTCGGTGGCCTCATACAACTCGGCGCGCCCGGAGAACTGGGCCACCGCCTGCACCTCGGGGACCTTCTTCAGTTCCTGCTGCACCAGCGCGCCGACGCGCAACGACTCGTCCAGCGGCGTGCCGGGCAGGGCCCGGGTGACGATGATCAGGTTTCCTTCGTTGAATTCCGGCAGGAACTCGCCGCCCATCTGCGTCAGCGCGGCCAGGGCGACCACGGCGATGCTCAGCGAGCAGGCCAAAGCCAGGCGCGAGCGGTCGAGCGTCCAGTCCAGCACCCGGGCGTAAACCGCCTTGATGGCGCGCACCAGCCGGGTGTCCCCGGCGCGGCCGTCGGCCGACGGCAGCAGCATGGCGGCCAGGGCCGGAGTCAGGGTCAGCGCCACCAGCATCGAGGCCAGGATGGCGGCGATGTAGGCGATGCCCAGCGGCCGGAAGATGCTGCCCGCCAACCCCGCCAGGCTGAACACCGGCATCAGCACCAGGGCCACGATGATGGTGGCAAACACCACCGAGGCGCGCACCTCGACCGAGGCCTTGTAGACCACCAGCAGCGCCGGCTCGGGGTTGGCCGACTCGCGGTTCAGCCGCAGGCGCCGGTGGATGTTCTCGACGTCGATGATGGCGTCGTCCACCACTTCGCCGATGGCGATGGCCAGGCCGCCCAGGGTCATCATGTTGAGGCTGGCGCCCAGCCGCTCCAGCACGATCACGCCCACCAGCAACGACAGCGGAATGGCCGTCAGGCTGATGATCGCCGAGCGCGTGCTGGACAGGAAGAACAGCAGCACCAGTACCACCAGGATGCCGCCCTCCAGCATCGAGTAGTTCACGTTGTGGATCGACCGCTCGACGAAGTCGGCCTGCCGCACCGGCATGGCCACCCGGACATCCTTCGGCAGGCCGGAGCGCAACTCGGCCCACACTTTCTCCAGCTCCCGGGTGACGGTCAGCGTGTTGGCCCACGGCTGCCGCATGATGAACATCAGGACCGCAGGCTTGCCGTCCTCGCTGGCGTCGCCAATCTTGTAGGCCGGGCCAAACTGCACCCGGGCCACTTCCCCGATGGTAATCGGCACGCCGTTGCGCACGGTGATGACCGAGCGGGCGATGTCCTCTGGGGAGTGCACGCGCCCGACCCCGTGAATCACGAGCTGCTGCGCGGAGTTGTCCATGAAGCCGGCGCCGGCGTTCTGGTTGGAGGCCGCGGCCGCCTGCATGACTTCATTGAGGCTGATCCGGTGCTGGGCCAGCCGCTGGGGATCGACGATCACCTGGTATTGCTTCACGTCGCCGCCGATGATGATCACTTGGGCGACGCCGGGAACTCCCAGCAATCGCGGGCGCAGATACCAGTCGGCCAGTGAGCGCAGCTCCGCCAGCGACGTGGCCCCCCCGGAGCGCAGCGTGATCCCAAGCAACTGCCCGATGGGCGAGGTGATCGGCCCCATCTGCGGCTCTTTGGCGCCGGGCGGCAGCGTGCCCGCCACCTGTTGCAGGCGCTCGGCAATCATCTGGCGCGCCTGGAACAGATTGGCGTCCTGCTCAAAAATGCACTTGATGAAGGAGAGGTTGATGGCCGAGCTGGAGCGCATGCTCACCAGCTTCGGGGTGCCGTTCAGCGCCCGCTCCAGCGGCGTAGTGATGAGCGCTTCCACCTCGTCGGGAGAGAAGCCGGGCGCCTCGGTCTGTACGACGACCTGGGGCGGGGCGAAGTCGGGGAACACGTCGAGCGGCGCCCGGACCGCGGAGTACAACCCGGCCAGGATCAGCACTCCGGAAAGGACCAGCACCGCCGCCCGGTTGGCCAGCGACCAGCGAATCAATCGGCTCAGCATGGCTGGCTACTCCACTTTGCTGCCCAGCGACTGCGCGCTGCGCAAGGTTGCGGCGCCGGTCACCACGACCGGCTCGCCGGGCGCGAGTCCCTTCAGGATCACCAGGCGGCCGCGCTCCACCTGCCCGGTTTCCACGATGCGCCGCTCATAGACGCGCGGCTGCCTCTCGACAAACACGGCCGACACGCCTTCCTCGCGGAAGACGGCGCCGGCCGGGACTTCGGCGACGGCGGCCGGCCCGCGGCGCTCGCGGCCCGGCAGGCGCACCTCGACGAAGCTGCCCAGCGCCAGGCGCCCCCCGCGGTTCTCCACCGCGTAGAGCACGCCTTCGGTGCGGCTGGCCGCATCCACCTGGCGCGTGGAGGAAACAAAGCGGCCGGTGTAGACGGTGTCGGGGTCGGCCGGAGCCACAATCCGCACCTGGCGGGCATCGCGGGCCCGTCCCGCATATTCCTCGAATACCCGGGCTTCCACCCACACCGTGCTCAGGTCGGCGATGTCGAAGATCGGTTTGGAAGGATCGACCTGCTGCCCGGCGCTGGCCGCCACTTCCAGGATCGTGCCGGAAATCGGGGCGCGCAACTCGACGCGCCGTGGCCCGGCCGACTCTTTATCCAGGCCGTCGTAGGCGGCCTTGGCCTTCTGGGCTTCCTCGAGGCGCGTGCCGGCGGTATGCGAGTCCAGCTCGGCCTGCTGCAACTGCTTCAGCGCAATGACGCCGCCCTCGTACAGCTTGCGGGCCCGCTCCAGGTCGCGCCCCCGCTGCTCGGCCTCGCGGCGGGCGCGCTCGATTTCCGCAGCCAGCGCGATGCGTCGCTCGCCCACATGCAGCGCTTCGGTGGCGTTCAGCAGTTGCTCGACCCAGCCTAGCGATTGGCCCTGCTCGACGTGCCGGCCGACGATGGGCAAACCGCCTGCGTCCGCCACCAGCCGCCCGGGGAAGGGCGCGATCACCGAGGCGCGCCGCCCGCTGGGCGGAACCACGCGCCCCTGGATCACCACGTATTCACCGGCCGATGGCTTTTCGGCCGGCGCCGAACGAATGCCCAGCGACTCAACCTGCGCGGCGGTCAGTTTGACTACCGGGTTGCCGGGCGCGGCCTGCTCGGCAGCCGGTTTCGCTTCACCGCCCCCTTTGCCGCAGCCTGCCAGGAATGCGGCGAGCGATAAAACAAGAACCACAATCGAATTTCTATAAAGCATTCGAACCCTCCAAGAAAAAATGGGACGCAGATAAACGCAGATACACGCAGGTGGCCTGCGATCGCCTGATCTGCGTTCATCTGCGTCCTATTTGCCGCGTTCGTCTATTAACACCGCACCCTTTGGCACGGATTCGCACAGCAGGTAGCAGGCGGCCAGGCGCACGCGGATGGAGCGCACCTGCTTCATTCCGCCTCCTCGCGCCCGTCGTGGGCTACCACCACCGAATGGCCTTCCTCGGCCAGACCCTGGCGAAGCAGCGCGGCCAGCCGCTTCTCGTCTTCTACTACCAGAACCTGCATGCTTCGCTCATATTCCTACTGCGGTTTCCTGAAAATCTGCTGAAATGTGGCTGACGCCGGCGCACAAGGCCGCCGCCGTTATCGCTCAGTATACAGATGGATCAGGCGCGTCTGCAAAAACGCCGTGAGAAGAATAGGACGCAGATAAACGCCCGCCGCGACGGGCACGCAGATCGACCTGCGTTCCCCTGCGTGCGTCAGCGTCCCATTTCAATATCAGCCCGGATCGACCCTGCAATCTGGATTAGAATGGCTGCTTTTAGACCTTGGACCCTTGGACCTTTGGATCTTGGGCCTTGGACCGCCCATGCGGATCGCTTTCATCCGGCCCCTGGCGGCCATCAACCGGTACGCCTGTAACGTGCCGCTGGCCTACATCCATCTGGCGGCCTACCTGCGGGCCGTCGGGCACCAGGGGGACATCCTCGACATGGTGTTGGCGGGTGTCACGCCGGCCGCCGTGGACGACTTCATCCGCCGGAACGGAATTTGCGTGACCGGCATTGGCTGCATGACCTGCGAGCTTCCGGAAGCGCTTGCCGAGGCCCACCGGCTGAAGCAGGCGCACCCGGGCATCATGGTGGTGATGGGCGGCGCGCACCCCTCGGCGGCGCCCGAGGATTGCCTGGCCGACGGCGCCGCCGACTACGTGGTGGCCGGGGAGGGTGAAATCGCGCTGGCCCAACTGCTCGCAGCGCTGGAATCCGGCGGGGACCCGGTATCGATTCCGGGTATCTGGGCGACCAGGAACGGGACGGTGGTCCGCAACGCGCCCGCCCCCGCCCCCGATATCGAGGCGCTCCCCACACCCGCCTACGACCTGCTCGACCTCGAGAAGTATTTCCGGCTGGATACGCCCTGGCATTTCCCCAAATCCAACCGCGTCGTCCAGATGATTACCAGCCGTGGCTGCCCCTACCACTGCTCGTATTGCCACACCATCCACGGCAAGAAATACAGGGGCTTGGATCCGGAAAAGGTTCTGAACCAGATCGAGTGGCTGGCGCGCGCTCAGGGGGTCGAAGAGTTCCTCATCGTGGACGACATTTTCAACTTCGACCTGGAACGGGCCAAGCGCATTTGCCGGGGCATCGTGGACCGCCGGTTGAAGGTGTACCTGCAGTTCCCAAACGGCCTGCGGGGAGACCGCCTGGACGAAGAGTTGGTGTCGCTCATGGCCAAGGCGGGAACGCACTTCCTTTCCATTGCCATCGAAACGGCGTCGGAGCGCTACCAAAAACTGATTCGCAAGAACCTCCAGGTTGAGAAGGCCATCGAGGCGGCAGGCTGGGCCCGACGCTGTGGGATCGAAGTGTGCGGCTTCTTCATGATCGGGTTCCCCAACGAAACGCTGGAGGAAGCGAAACGAACCATCCGCCTGGCTTTGCAGGCGCCGTTCGACAGCATCCTGATTTCCATCGCCACGCCCTTCAAGGGCACCGAGCTGCGCGACGATGTGCGCAACGGCAGATTCGGCGAGATGGAGCCGGAGGCGCTGGAGGCGCTGGATCGGCTTTTCCCGGTGGTGCCCAGCAAGTCCCTGCCGCCCGACACGCTCCGCCGCCTGCAGCGCCATGCTTACTGGCGCTTTTACCTGCGTCCGCGGTCGATGTGGAACCTGGCCAAGAGGCTGACCAACCGGCGGAACCTCAGGAAGCTGATCCGCGCCATCCGAGCCCGCACCATCCAGGATGACGTCACGGCCTTCAACTAGTCTTGTGTCTCTGAAACAGGTCTACAACGATGAAGGCGGAAGGCAGAAGGCGGAAGGCGGCAAACGCCCGCCGCGGCGGGCTTGCTGGTCGCCGCGGCGACCCTTCCGCTTTCTGCCTTCGCCATTGTCGGGCTATTCATGAGACAGCACACTGCTGTGCTGTCTGGCAAGTAGCTTTACCGTTTGGGGTTGCGGATTGCGGTGGGTTTGTTATTGACAGCAGGCAGCTCTTGGAAGGATATTAGTGCCGCCTCCGGTCGCCGTGATGTCTGATATTTTTCGGTGCCGGGCGCCTGGGGGAGGGGGAGGGATAGTCGTGCCGTGCTCCCCCTGCGCATCCACCCATGGGAAACCAGCGCCGCGGCACAACCGGAGGGCGAGCGACCCCGTGCTTTCATCCGAAAGCAGCGGGTAATTCTTGTTCTCGAAGGCCAAGAGCGGCCTCCCGGCCTCGGAGTGGGCCGCGCACCCTTGGAGTTTCAGCCCGGGCCCCGTGCCCGGAAGACAGGAGATGATCCATGAGTATATTGGTGCCTCCGCATGGCAGTCCTGAACTGAAGCCGCTTCTGCTGGAAGGGGAAGCGAAGCAGGAAGAAATCAAGAAGGCAACGGGTCTCAAGAAAGTGCCCATGACCAGCCGCGAAACCAGCGACCTGATCATGATGGGCATCGGGGCGTTCACGCCGCTCGATGGCTTCATGGGCAAGGACGACTGGAAAGGCTGCTGCGAGACTTACTCGATGCCGAGCCGGAACGGCGTGTTCTGGCCCATCCCCATCACGCTCTCGGCCGAGCAATCCACCGCCGATTCCATCGCCCAGGGCGAGGAAGTGGCGCTCTGGGATACGGAAACCGACGCGCTGATGGGCACCATGAAGGTCGCCGAGAAATACACGATCGACAAGGAACAGGAGTGCAAAGAGGTATTCCGGACCACCGACCAGGCCCATCCCGGCGTGCAGAAGGTGATGGAGCAGGGCCCGGTCAACCTGGCCGGAGCAGTGAAGGTGCTGTCGGAATCCTACTACCCGGAGATGTTTGCCGGTATCTACCAGCGGCCCGTCGAGGCGCGCCGGGCCTTTGAGGAGCGGGGCTGGAGCACGGTGGCGGCGCTGCAACTGCGCAACCCCATGCACGGCTCGCACGCCTACCTGGCCTGGATCGCCATCGAGGTCTGCGACGGCGTCTACATCCACCAACTGGTCGGCAAGCTGAAAGCCGGCGACATTCCGGCCGAGGTGCGGGTGAAGGCCATCGACGCGCTGGTCAACAAGTACTTCCGCAGGGAGCGGGTGATCCAGGGCGGCTATCCCATGGAGATGCGCTACGCCGGGCCGCGGGAGGCGCTGCTGCACGCCGTCTTCCGCCAGAACTACGGCTGCTCGCACCTGATCGTGGGCCGCGACCACGCCGGCGTGGGCGATTATTACGGCCCCTTCGACGCCCAGAAGATCTTCAACGAGATTCCCCAGAACGCCCTGGTGCTGCGCCCGCTGTGCATGGACTGGACCTTCTACTGCTACGAGTGCGGGGCCATGGCCTCGATGAAGACCTGCCCGCACGAGAGCAAGGCGGTCATCGACGAGAATGGCCAGTACAAGGGCGGCGCCAGGCTTCTGCTCTCCGGCACCCTGCTGCGCAAGCTGATGAGCGAGGGCAAGCCGGTGCCTTCGGAGTTCTCCCGTCCGGAGGTGATCGCCATCCTGAAGGAGTATTACGACAACCTCGAGCAGAAGGTGGAGGTAAAGCTCCACGGCTTCGCCACCGGCGGCGCGGCCAAGAGCTGAACGGATAGTGACGAGTGACGAGTGACAGGTGACGAGTGACCGGTGACCGCCTTATCCGGGTTGCTCGTCACTTGTCACTCGTCACTTGGTTTCCACATGGGCCAAGCGACAGCCACAGAAATCATCGAACGCAAGGTAGGCAACACCACCGTGGCTCTGGAGCAGGGTGACCTGACGGCCCTGGAAGTGGACGCCTTCGTTTTCTACGCCAAGGAAAACCTGGAGCTGGGGTCCGGCTACGGCACGGCCATCCAGACGCGCGGCGGCGACTCGATCAAGAAGGAACTTCAGCAGATCGGCTCGATTGGGGCAGGAGAGACAGCGGTCACCGGCGCCGGCCGCCTCAAAGCCAGGTACATCATTCATGCCTGCGGCCCGAAATTTCAGGAGCCGCAGACCGAACGGCTTCTGCGCGACTGCACCCTGGCGGCGCTGCGGGCGGCCCACGGCAAAGGGGTCAGGACGCTGGCCCTGCCGCCGCTGGGCGCCGGCTTCTACGGCATCCCGCTGCCGCTTTGCTCGGCTGTCATGCTGGACGCGCTCCGGGAGTTTCTCCGGCAACCGACCTCGCTGGAGCGGGTGGTCATTTGCGTGGTCGATCGCCGGGAATACCTGGCGTTCAAAGAACAAATGGAGAAGCTGTAAGCAGGGTATGCATCCCATCAGCCCCTTGCTGCAATTCGCCGAAGAGCGCTTGCAGGTGATGGCGCTGCTGTTCATGGCCGCGGTGTACGCGCTGAAGGTGGCGTGGATCTTCCGCTACCCGGCGTTCCGCGACCGGCAGGCGCGCAGCGGCACCCCGGACACCAGCCCGGACAGCGCGGCGCGTTATTCGCTGTTGGCCATTGCCATGCCGTGGACCATGGGCAGCACGCGGCGCCACCCGCTGTTGTACGCGCAGTTCGCGGTGTTTCACATCGGGGTGGCGGCCTCCATCGCTATGTCGTTCCTGATCCCCTACGCGCCGGGCCTGATTGCCGGGCGGGCCGCGCTCCTGGCCTTGCAGTCGATCTTCGCGGCGGCGCTGGTGGCCGGCCTGGCCCGCCTCATCCGGCGCCTCGCCGACCCGTACATGCGCGCCATCAGCAGCCCCGACGACTATTTCTCGATGGTTCTGCTGCTGGTCTGGCTGTTTCTGAGCCTGCTGGCCGCCCCCAATCACCCGGCGGCCGGCGAGGGCCTGCTGCTGGCTTATTTTTTCCTGACCGCGTTTTTCCTGGTGTACGTACCCTTCAGCAAGATTTCGCACTACCTGTATTACCCGTTCGCCCGGTGGTACCTGGGGCGAACGCTGGGCCACCGCGGGGTGATGCCCCTGAAGAGGGAAGTTTCAAGTTTCAAGTTCCAAGTTTGAGGTTCGGCCCGGCCTGAACCTGAAACCTCGAACCTCAAACCTGGAACCTGGAACCAACGAATGGCTACCGCCAGAAGCTGGAAAGCGGAACAGTTCATCGAGCGGATGCGCCAGAAGGTGAACCGCCAGGCGCTGCTGTCGCTGGAAGCCTGCGTGCATTGCGGGCTGTGCACCGACCAATGCCATTATGTGCCGGCCAATCCCGGCGAT
Organism: Acidobacteriota bacterium; assembly: GCA_026394175.1. Lineage (GTDB taxonomy): Bacteria > Acidobacteriota > Terriglobia > JAJPHL01 > JAPKYU01 > JAPKYU01. The sequence continues at coordinate 13,704 of JAPKYU010000408.1, forward strand.
CCCACCTACGCCCCGGCCTGGAAGGGCGATCGGATGCGCAAGCTGTTCAAGGCGCATATGGACTGGACCGGCAAGGTCTTTCCGTGGTGGGTGGGGGCCCGCAGTTTCTATGCCGACGCCGAACTGGAAGAACTGAAGGATACGGTGTTCGGCAGATGCACCAACTGCCGGCGCTGCTAGCTCAACTGTCCGATGGGCGTGGACATGGCCACGTTCAATCGCCTGGCGCGCGGCCTGCTGGTTCACGTCGGCGTCATGCCCGAGGGCGTGGCGGTGGTGGCCAAGGACCAGTGGGAGCTCGGCAACCAGATGGGCGTGCTGAAGGAGGATTACCTGGAGACGCTGGCCTGGATGGAGGAAGAGCTGCAGTCCGAGTACCACGACTCGCGCATCAAAATCCCCGTCGACAGGATGGATGCCGACGTCGTGTATGCCATCAACCCGCGCGAGGTGAAGTACGATCCGCGCACCATCGCCGAGGCCGCCGCCATCTTCCATTTCGCCGGGGAGAACTGGACGATGCCCAGCGACGGCTGGGACATGACCAACTTCGGGTTGTTCAACGGCGACGACGAGCTGGGCGGCGCCGTCGCCCGCCGCGTCTATGAGGCGGTCGAACGGCTGCGCGGCAAGAAGCTGGTGATGTCGGAATGCGGCCACGGATACCGCTCCACCCGCTGCGAAGGCCCCAACTGGGCGCGCCGCGATGTGGGCTTCGAGATGGAAAGCTCGGTGGTCACCATGCTCCGCTACATCCGCGAGGGGCGGATCAAGGTGGACAAGAGCCGGAACACGGAGCCGGTGACCTTCCATGATTCCTGCAACAACGCCCGAAGCTGCGGGATGACCGAAGAGCCGCGCGAGCTGCTGGCCATGGTGTGCACCGACTTCCGGGAGATGTATCCGAACCGGGCCGAGAACTACTGCTGCACGGGCGGCGGCGGCGCCATGGCCATGTCGGAATACGCGCCGCGCCGGCTCAAGTCCGCCAAGATCAAGGCCGAGCAGCTTCGGGCCACCGGGGCCAGGATCGTTTGCACCTCCTGCCACAACTGCGTGGATGCGCTGTTCGACCTGATCCGGCATTACAAGCTGGACATGGAGGTGAAGCTGCTTGTCAGCCTGGTCGCCAGCGCGCTGGTCGTGCCCGTGCCGGTGGCGATGAAGCTGCTGGAAGGCTACAAGATCCTGGTGATCGACGACGAGCCGGACGTGCGCGTCTACCTGCGCACCATCTTCCGGGAGCAGGGCGCGGAGGTCATCGAGGCGCCGGACGCCAACCAAGGCATGCGCGCGCTCCAGAGCGAGCGGCCCGACCTGATGACCCTGGACCTTATCCTCCCCCGCAAGACCGGCGAAAAGCTGTACTGGGAGATCCGCAAGGATGAGCGGTTCGCCGCCCTGCCGGTGGTCGTCGTCTCCGGCTACGCGGCCGTGGACTCGCCGCGCATCGATTTTCACCGCTTCCTGGCCGAGAAACACCTGCCGGAGCCTGACGGCATGATCGAAAAGCCGATCGACGTGGAGAAGCTGCTGGCGGCGGTGAAGAAGGCGTTGAAGTGAAGCCGCAGATTGCGCAGATTCCACAGATTGGCAGCGACATCAATCTGTGCAATCTGCGACATCTGCGGCTCAAGGCGGGCCATGGCAACGGCACCGGAATTCGACGTGCGAGAGTTCGAGGGCGGGCGGCTGTTTGACGCCGTGCCCTCGTGGATCGCGGTGCTGGACCGCAATCTGCGCCTGGTGGCGGCCAACAAGAAACTGGCCGAGGATTTCGGCGACCGCCGGGGCGAAAACTGCTTTGCCGTGTACAAGGGCCGCGGCGCGCCGTGCCCCGAGTGCCCGGTCATGCGCACCTTCGAGGACGGAAAGGACCACACCAGCGAGGAAAAGGTATTCGACCGCCGCGGCCTGCCGCACGACGTCGTGGTCAACAGCCGGCCCTTGCGCGACGCGGGCGGACAGATCGTCGCGGTCATGGAGCTGTTTACCGAGATCACCGTGCAGAAGGAGCTGGCCAACCGGCTGCACGAGAGCCTGGTGCGCTTTCAGAACCTGTTCGACCTGGTCCCCTGCTACATCTCGGTGCACGACCGGGAGTTCCGCATCATCGAGGCCAACCAGCGCTTCAAGGAGACCTTCGGCGGCCGGCCCGGCGCCTACTGCTACCAGGTCTACAAGAAGCGCGCGGAACAGTGCGCTACGTGTCCGGTGGCCGACACCTTCCGCGACGGGGCCATGCACAGCGGCGAAGAGGTGATGACCGACGATGCCGGGCGGCAGATCCACGTCGTGGTGCATACCGCGCCGGTTCGCGACTCGGCCGGCAACATCACCGCCGTCATCAAGGTGCTCGACGACGTCACCGAGATCCGCATGCTGCAGGACAAGCTCGCCTTGCTGGGCGGGCTGGTGGGCAGCATCGCCCACAGCGTGAAGAACATCCTGGAAGGGCTGCGCGGCGGCGTCTACATCGTCAACCTCGGCTTCCGCAACAACAACCAGGAGGACGTCCGGACCGGCTGGGAGATGGTGGAGCGGAACGTGGGCCGCGTCTCCGGGCTGATCATGGATATGCTGTACTGCGCGCGGGAACGCTCGCCGCGGCGCGTGCCCGTCTCCCTGCCCGCCGTTGTCGGCGAAGTTATCGAGCTGTTCCTTCCCCGCACCCGGAGCGTGGGGATCGCGCTCCAGGCGCGCGTCTCCGAGGACATCAACACCATCCCGGCGGAGCCGAAAGACATCCATTCCTTGATCTCCAACCTGGTGGCCAACGCCATCGACGCCTGCTGTTCCGACCAGAACGAGCAGAAAGAGCACCGGGTGGTGGTCCGCGTTTTCCGCGACGCTGCCGGCGCCGTCATCGAGGTGGAGGATAACGGCGCCGGCATCGACGAAGAAACGCGCGGCAAATTATTCACCGTGTTTTTTTCCACCAAGGGCACCTTCGGCACCGGCCTGGGCCTGCTGGTTTCCCATAAGGTCGCGACCGAACACGGCGGGAGCATCTCGGTGAAATCAACGGCGGGCGAGGGATCGGTTTTCACGGTGCGGTTGCCGGGCGGATAATCAGTTTCGGATTGCGAGAAGTTATGACTGCGGAAGCAAGCGAGAAGAAGAAGATCCTGGTGGTGGACGACGAGCAGGACGTCTGCCTGTACCTCACCCGGCTCTTCCAGGAAAAGGGATACGCCGTGGCCCAGGCCGCCGATGGCAACGAGGCCATGCGGCAGGTGGAGCTGGCCCGACCGGACCTGATCACCCTGGACCTGTCGATGCCCAACAAGTCCGGTGTCCGGTTCTACCGCGAGATCCGGTCCCGTGCGGAATTGCGCGGCATCCCAGTGGTTTTTGTGACGGCGGTGACGGGGTTCGGCGGCGACGCGCAGGCCACGGAGCGTTTCTACGCCAGCCAGCGCCAGGTGCCGCCGCCCGATGGCTTTGTCGCCAAGCCGGTCGATCCGGGTGAAATGATGGGGTTGGTCGAGCGCCTGCTCGGGCCGCGGGCCGCCGGCGCCTGAAATTTCGGATTTCGGATTGCGGATTGCGGATTGCGAACCGCAAGAAATCCGCAATCCGCAATCCGCAATTGGATATGACTGCCACTGTCTACGCCATCATTTACGCCGGGCTGCTGGTCTTCGTGGCCGGCTGCGTGGTCCGCGGTGTGCGCTATGCCCGCCTGCCGGCACACCTGCGCTGGGAGCTTTACCCGGTCCCACACGAGGCGCCGGAGCGGGTCGAGCACGGTGGTTCCCGCTATGAAGAGACCGACTGGTGGACGCGCCCGGTCGGCTTCAACCTGCTCGGCGAGATCAAGTTCATGGTCCCGGAGATGCTGTTCTTGAAGGGGCTGTGGGACTTCAATCGCAAGCTGTGGTATCGCTCGTTCCCCTTTCATTTCGGCCTCTACCTGGTCATCGGAGGCGTCTCGTTGCTGCTGCTGTCGGCGATCGCTGTTTCGATAGCGGGGCCGCAATTGTTGTGGGGGACCACGGGCGCCGTGGTGCGGTTTCTTTATGCCGCGGCGTGGCTGATCGGCGCTCCGCTGGCGATACTGGGCGCGCTGGGCCTGCTGGCGCGCCGCCTGGGGGATCCGGCGCTGCGCCTCTACACCACGCCCGCCGACATTTTTAACCTGCTTCTCTTTATCGCAACCCTCGGGCTGCTCTTCGCCGGATACCTGCTGGCGCGGGGACCGAAGCTGCGGGCCTCCGCCATTGCCCACGGGCTTCTGACCTTCGACACGCGCCTGGAAATCCCCGGCGTTCTGGCGGCCGGATTGGTCCTGGGCGCGCTCGTGGCGGCCTACATCCCGCTGACACATGTCGCACTTCATCGCCAAGTATTTCACCTACCACGCGGTGCGCTGGGACGATCGGGCGGTTGCCGCGGGCGGCGCATTGGGGAAAAAGATCGCGGAATACCTGACCTATCGGCCGGCGTGGTCGGCGGCGCACGTCGGCGCCGACGGCGTCAAGACCTGGGCTGAGGTGGCTACGGCCAACCCGGCGGAGTGGATCAAGAAATGAAACCCAAGGTGACGCTCCACGACATGTCGCGGGAAGACCGGCGAGCGCTGGTCCAGTTGACCAACGACGATCTGATGCCCCTTCCGCCACCGCTGGACGGCCCCGAGAAAGACCGCGCCTGGGCCCCGCTCTCCGAGCAGGCCAAAGAGAAATACGAGTGCCTCCTGGACGACACCTGCGCCGTCAACATTCCGCGGCCCAAGACTAAAGAAGAGGAAGAGGAACTGGTTCGGAAATTCCTCGCGGGCCTCGACAAGCTGTTCTCGCTGGAAAACAACTGGACCTTCCTGCAGCCGCTGCTGCTGACTATGGAGCACTGCGCACGCTGCCAGACCTGCTCGGAGGCCTGCCACATTTTCGAGGCCAGCGGAGGGAACGAGCTGTACCGGCCCGCCTACCGCTCGGAAGTGCTGCGGCGGCTGTACTTCAAGTACCACAAGAACGGCGGGCTGCTGTCGGCCTTCCAGCACGGCGACATCCGGGTGAACTGGCCGCTGATCGCCCGCCTGATCGAGCTGGCCTACCGCTGCAACCTGTGCCGCCGCTGCGCCCAAACCTGCCCCATCGGCGCCGATAACGGCCTGGTGGCCCACGAGCTGCGCAAGCTGTTCAGCCAGGAGATGGGCATTGCGGCCAAGGAACTTCACGATTCCGGGTCCATGCTCCAGTTGCGGGTGGGCTCCTCGACGGGCATGAACTCCGAGGTGGTGAAGGACAACGTCCAGTTCATCGACGAGGACACTTCCGAGAGAACCGGCGTGAAGGTGGAAACGCCGTGGGACGTCGAGGGCGCCGACGTGCTGTTGATCCACAACGCCGGCGAGATCATGGCCTGGCCCGAGAACCCGGGGGCCTTCGCCCTGGTCCTGAACGCCGCGGGCATCAAGTGGACCATGTCGTCGGAGCTGGCCGCCTACGATTCGATCAATTACGGCCTGTGGTACGACGACGCCCAGTTCGCACGCGTGGCGCTGCTTCACGCCCAAGCGGCCAAGAAGCTGAAGGTGAAGAAAATCGTGCTCGGCGAATGCGGGCACGCCCACAAGGCGCTGGCGGTGGTCGCCGACCGGCTGCTCGCCGGCGATCTGAACATCCCCCGGGAGAGCGCGCTGACGCTGTTGCGCGACATCGTGGCCGGCGGCCGCCTGAAGCTGGATCCGTCTCGCAACGACTTCCCCGTTACCCTGCACGACCCGTGCAACGTGGTGCGGCTGATGGGCGTGGTTGAGCCACAGCGGGAGGTCCTGCGCGCCACCTGCCCGCAGTTCCGCGAGATGGAACCGCACGGCGTGGACAACTACTGCTGCGGCGGCGGCAGCGGTTTCGCCATCATGAGCGGCAACAACTTCGCCGACTGGCGCTTCCACGTCTCCGGGCGTAAGAAGCTCGAGCAGATTCTCACCGTTTTTTCCGATTGCCTCGATCCTTCCGTGCCGATATATGTCTGCGCGCCGTGCAGCAACTGCAAGGGCCAGATCCGCGACCTGCTGGCCTCTTACGATCTCTGGGAGAAGCACCGCATCCTGTACGGTGGCCTGGTGGAGCTGATCGTGAATGCCATGACCGACGTGCAGCCGGGTTTCATCCAGTGGGAATGGCGCTA
>JAPKYU010000023.1 GCA_026394175.1 Acidobacteriota bacterium
CAGCAATCGGCTCAGCTCCGGGTGCTTGCGGAAAGGATAGGAAAGCTCCTCGGTAGTGGAAACGACGTTGATGCCGGCGTCGAGGCACTCCAGCAACTGCTCCTGCACATCGACGAGGTAGGAGGAGGTGGTGTGCACGACGATGTCGCCGCCGGCTTTAAGCACCGGCGCCGCCGCCGCGCTGACCGCCACGCCGAGCTTGCGCCCCGCCCTCGCCACTTCACCCAGGTCCTTGCCCGCCTTGGCCGGATCCACGTCCACGGCGCCCACGATTTCCAGTCCCGGTTTCTCCAGCATCAGGCGCACCATGGCCGCGCCAATGGGGCCGACGCCGTATTGTATGACACGAATCGGTTCCTTCATGAATGCTCCTTCATTATTAGGCAATATGACGAGCACCCACCAGGGGTGCCCTCACAACCCGAGAGACTCCGCGACGTACTGGGAAAACAGGCCTGCCAGGCGCTCGGTGACCGGGCCGGGCGCCTGCGGCATCCGGAGATCGTCGATCCGCCGGATGGGCTGCACTTCGCGCGTCGTCGAGGTCATGAAGGTTTCGTCGGCGGCGGCGAGATCATCCATGGTAAGCGTTGCCTCGCCGATCGGCAACCCATTCCGCGGCCCGAGTTCGAGCAGGACCTCGCGGCTGACGCCGGGCAGGCAGCCGGACTCGAGTGGCGGCGTGGCCACCGCGCCGCCGCGCACCGAGAACACGTTGGCCGCCGTGCATTCGGCCACCTCGTTCCGTTCGTTGAGCAGCAACGCTTCTTCGAATCCCTGCTGATGCGCCTGCTCCACGGCCCACACATTGTGCAGCCAGGAGATTACCTTCACATTCGAGAGCGGATGCGCCGCCTGCCGTCCGTGCGGCCGGAGGGTCAAATCGGCGGGCCCGGCGCGTTTCGGCCGGTCGCCGCTGCACATCAGCAGATCGGTCACCGGAAGACCTTCGTCGCTGGCCCACAGCCCGATCTTGTTGTAAATGAAGTAGAGGCGAACGCAGCCGTCGCTCACCTGGTTGGCCGCCAACAGCTCATCCAGGTGTTTGCGCACGGCTTCCGGCTCAAACGGCATCGGGAGCTGGATGCGGCGGGCGTCGGTGGTCAGCCGCTTCCAGTGCCGCTCGAAAGCGAAGGGGCGCCCGGCGTAAATCCGAAAGGTGGTGAAGGTGCCCCATCCGTTCAGCAGGCCCGCCTGTCCCGGCGACAGCCGAACCTCGTTCAAGGCAACAATGCGATCGTTATGAAAGACGTATTTGTGCATGGCCACTCCTGTTATCAGGCCGTAGGCTGTGGGCTGTAGGCTGTGGGCACCGCCGACGCAGCGCCGTAGCGCTGTCCCACAGCCTACAGCCCACAGCCTACGGCCGCACTTAACAAATACGCGCCCGGCTTCTCGAAACCGGCGACCACCAGCCCTTCGGCAAATGCCTGCTCGAACTCGCGGCGCAGGCGCTGCTGCATGTCGTAGGCCCGCGGGCGGTCGCGGTACTTGATCTCGCCGATGTCGGGCGGCACTTCGATGTGCCGGGCCACCGGCGGGCGGCCCGCGCCAATGGCGGCTTCAGCGGTGCCCAGCAAGCCGGCCACCCGCGGGCTGTCCAGCCGCCATTCCGCCACCAGCCGGTCGGTCGGCAACCCGGCGTGCAGCGCCGCCGTGCTGATCCCGTAGCGGTTGGGAATGTACCGGCGGACGATGGCGCCCAGCCGCTCCAGGTTGAAGAACGCGTTCCTCAGCTCCAGCGGGTCGAACGTCCACTCGATCAGCCCGATGCCGCGCTCCAGCGCCTCCGCGCGCTGCATCAGCTTCAAGCGCCAGCCGATGCCCCGGTCGCGGTACTCCTCCAGCACCCCGAGCATGTGCGAGTGGAAATAGGGCCGGCTGTTCCGGATGCCCGGCAAGGCGAAGACGAAGCCCACCATGCGCCCGCCCGGCTCGAAGGCGGCGAAGGTCTGGCCGCCGATTTCCTGCGCCACCACGAAGGCGTGCAGCGGCAGCACGTCCACCTCGTCGAAGTTCCATACGGCTTTCTGGAGGTCCACGCACTGGCGGAAATCCTCGATCGAGGAGCAGGCGCGGAAAGTGAGGTCCGGCGCGCTCACTTCGCTTCCTTCTTCGAGCGCTGCCATAACGCCTCCATCTCGTCCAGCGTGGATTCCACGGGCTTCTTGCCGCGCTCCGCCAGGCGCGCTTCCAGCCAGGCAAAGCGCTCGCGGAACTTGCCGTTGGCGTGGCGCAGCGCGCTCTCCGGCTCCAGCCCCAGGAAGCGGGCGGCGTTGACGGCGGCGAACAGCAGGTCGCCCACCTCGTCTGCGCAGCGGCGCCGCCGAACCTCGGCATCCGGCTCCTTCAGCGCCGCCCGCAGTTCTCCCATCTCTTCTTCCACCTTGTCCAGCACGCCTTCGATGCGTTCCCAGTCGAAACCGACAAAGGAGGCGCGGGCGCTGAGCTGGTAGGCTTCGAGCAGCGCCGGGATGTTGCGGGCCACGCCGGCGAGCGCCGACCCGGCCGGCTCATATTCCCTGCCGTGTTCTTCGGCGTGCAGGCGCTTTTCCTCGGCCTTCAACTGGTCCCAGCGGCGAAGCACTTCCTCGGCCGATTTGGCCTCCGTCTCGCCGAAAACGTGGGGGTGGCGGCGCACCATCTTGGTGTAGATGGCTTCGATCACGTCGTCGATGGTGAAGCGGCCCTCGTCGGCGGCCATCTGCGAGAAGAAAAGCACCTGCAGCAGCAGGTCGCCCAGCTCGCCGCGCAACTCCTGGAAGTCGCGGCGGTCGATGGCATCGACGACCTCGTAGGTTTCCTCCAGCAGGTAGGGCTTGATGGTGTCGAAGTTCTGTTCGCGGTCCCAGGGGCAGCCGCCGGGGCCGCGCAGCCGCGCCATCAGCGCCGCCAGCTCTGTAAATTTTTCACCAGGCATTGAATAGACCAGAGTAGCATCCGCGTCCTATCGGCAACAACCCCGCCGAATCCGTTACGCGGCGGGGAGCATGCGGAAGCCACCAGACCCAAGCCAGAAGGCAGCGGGCAGAGGCAGAAGGCAGCAAGCAACCCAGCGGCGCGCGCGCCCTTCAAGCCATATTGACCCGGTTTTGTTCTTTCGGTACGCTGTGGCATAGTTGGGTCTTGCATGGAGACAGAGGTACAGCTTGACCGCTTCGCGCTGGATTACGATTCAGCCAGGATCGGGGACAGCCTGATCGTTCATGCTGACTGCCTGGACTGGCTGGGCCGAATCCCGGAGGACTCCCTCCATGCCATCGTTACGGATCCTCCTTATGGCGTAAAGGAATACGAATTTGACCAGTTGGAGAAGCGGGCAAACGGGAGCGGCGGCATTTGGCGAATCCCTCCATCCTTCGACGGCCACGTAAGGGCACCGCTCCCCAGGTTTACCGCCCTGAATCCGAAAGAACGGGCACAACTAGCCCGTTTTTTTGTGGAGTGGGCGAAGGTGGCGGTTCACGCCCTGCGCCCGGGCGGTCACGTCTTCATCGCCTGCAACGCTTTCCTGTCGCAGGTGGTGTTTTCCTCCCTTGTCGAAGGCGGCCTGGAATTCCGCGGGCAACTCGTTCGTCTTGTCCGCACTTTGAGAGGAGGGGACAGGCCGAAAAACGCGGAAGAGGACTTCCCGGGCGTGTCCTCCCTTCCGCGGGGCGGGTATGAGCCGTGGGGACTCCTAAGAAAACCGATACCGGAAGGAATGAAGGTGAGCGACTGTTTGAGGATCCACGGGACCGGGGGATTGAGACGGACGCCGGAGGATCGCCCGTTTAGCGACGTGATCTGGAGCGAAAGAACCCCAAAGCGCGAAAGGGATATAGCCGACCATCCGAGCCTAAAACCGCAGTCTTTCCTTCGGCAGATTGTCCATGCCGCCCTTCCTCTCGGCGAGGGCCTGATCGCCGAT
>JAPKYU010000382.1 GCA_026394175.1 Acidobacteriota bacterium
TGGAGGTTTTGGAAATGAAACTTATCGACAGCGGCTACCTTCAGAGCGGAGCGCTGACGATGTTCTCTGGAATCCCTTTTCTGGATAGACCTTATACATATATCGAGGCGAAGCGCCTGCTCAAACTGGCGATGGACGAACTTCGGGATCGCCCCGACCTTAAGAAGCTAGGCGTGAGTCCGCCGAAGAAGCAGAAGGCGATCAAAGGCCAGAAGACGCGCAGCGTCTGGGACGTTTTGCCGCTGCATAGGGGGCTGGGGTTTACCCAATTCCCTCATCTCGGCCTTTCGATCAGAGACGATAGGGTCCAGGCGGGCATGGTCGTTCCGAACGGATACCGGCGACGGCTGGTTATTGGAGATAGTTTTCTGGGCGCGATGGAGAAGGTCTGCCGGAATCTGGAAAGCGAACTAAGAGGTGCAGACGGCGCGGCGCCGTGGGTGGAGATTGTTCAGCGCCGATTTCGCCACCGCGGCGATCCTGCTCCAACGGTGCATGCGGAAGTACGGTTTGATCTCCGGACGGCCTTCCCCCACTCCGCATCAAGCCGGGGCGAGGTAAGGGTCCAGCGAGAATGGCTGGAGGCTGTACGAAGCGCGATGTCCAGCAAGAAGCCCAAGCTACAGCTGTTTGTCGGGGCCGCCTTCCGTTACGACCGCTGTTCGATGACTCGCCGCCGGGAAATCCTCGGTTACATCGCCGGGGCTTGGCTGGCCTGCAAGCCGTTGCTGGACCTCGTGCGTGCGCCTTAACAATCAAGCAACCGAGGCTCATTGAGAAGCTACGTTTCCAGTTCGGCTTCTTGATGGCAACCGGCCAGCGGCGATTGTCCGGTGCGGAATAGCGAGAGCACGTTATGTCCGAAGGGCGCACTGAGATCCTCAAGAGATCACGGCGCTATGGGCGTGCGTCGGGAAGGGCGTTGCTCATGATGACTCTCCGACAATTTGCCGCGGGCATCGAGTCGATACCGTCGGTAACCTCCTGGTACCTGGCCGATCTGGGCGAGGCACGCGGCAAACAGGAGCTATTCACCCGCCAATCGCCTCAAACACTAAAGGTATTGCGCGAGCATGCTTTGATCGAAAGCGCGGTCTCGTCGAACCGCATTGAGGGGGTCGTGGCTGACCAGGCGCGGATCGCCACCGTTGTGTTTGGCCGGGCTCGCCTGCGCGACAGGAACGAAGAGGAGATCCGGGGTTACCGAGACGCCCTCAAGCGCATCCACGACAAAAGCTCGAAGCTGCCGATTTCGGAACGCACGACCCGGGAATTGCACAGGCTCAGCCGGGCCGGGATTGGAGATGCAGGGAAATACAAACAGACGGACTCGGACATCATTGAGAAGCTGCCAGGCGGCCGCCATAGAATTCGCTTCTGCACCGTTCCGGCGGCGCAGACGCCGGCCTTCATGCGCGAGTTGATCGCCCTCTTCAGCGAGTGCCTGGACCAACGGCGGGTACATCCGCTGATGGTCATAGCCGCCATGAACCTCGACTTCCTGTGCATTCACCCCTTCCGGGACGGCAACGGGCGCGTCTCGCGGCTGTTGCTGCTTTTGCAGTGCTACCACTTGGGTTACGAGGTTGGGCGTTACGTGAGCCTGGAACGCGTGATCGAAGAGAACAAAGAACGCTACTACGAAACCCTCGAACAGAGTTCTCGGGCATGGCACGAGGGACGACACGACCCATGGCCATATATCAATTACCTCCTGTTCGTGCTCAAGACTGCCTACCAGGAATTTGAGGAACGCGCCGGGCAGGTGAAGGCGCCTCGCGGCGCAAAAAGAGCCCTTGTCGAGGCGGCCATCGAGGCATTTCCTGGCGACTTCACTCTGCGCGAGCTCGAACGTGCCTGTCCCAGTGTCAGCCTGGATATGGTGCGGAGAGTACTCAGAGATCTTCAAAGGGCGGCGAAGGCCGCCTGCCTTGGACGAGGCCCCGGTGCAGCCTGGCGGAAAAAAAGGTAATACCCCTAAAAGAGGGTAATAGAAAGGGTAATGTCGTTCGATCTGCCGGAAAACGCAGGGAACGACCTCGGCCCGGTTCGTCCCTCGATAGCGGGAGGACGGATTGCAGGCCGTCCCCGCGTGGCCGTTCTTGCGGCGCCGCGGGTCAGTTCAGGCCTGTTTCTTCCCTGTTTTCAATATCTTGCGCTTCGTTGACGGCGGCTGGCGGTTTTGCTATGCTAGCGTCAGAAATGGAAGCTCTGACAACTCGGCCTGGAGAAGCAGCCCCGTCGCCGGGGCTTTTGTTGTTTTAGCAAGGAGGTTGTGAGCCCCAACTAAATGAGAACCAGCGTTAAGATCGGCCGCGGCATCGAATCGCTGTTCGGAACGCGCGACGAGAATATCCGCCTGCTGGAAGCCGGACTCGACATTCACACCACCCTCCGCGAAGACTCCCTGGAAATCGAAGGCGACGCCGCCAACGTGGAGCGCGCCGAGCAAATCGTGCACGAGTACAACCAGTTGGTACGCGAGGGCCACCCATTGAACGACGGCGCGCTGCACGCCTACCTGCGCCTGCTGACCGAGGACCCCACCAGCACCCTGCGCGGGCTGGCCGCCAGCGGCCGGCAGCGCCAGTTCGGCAAGAAGCCGATTCAACCCAAAAGCGTCAACCAGCAGCGCTACCTCACGGCCATCGAAGCATACGACATGGTGTTCGGCATCGGGCCGGGGGGCACCGGCAAGACCTACCTGGCGGTGGCCATGGCCATCAGCGCGCTTCTCACCAAGAAGGTCAACCGCATTATCCTGGCCCGCCCGGCGGTGGAAGCCGGCGAGCGGCTGGGCTTCCTGCCCGGAACGCTGCAGGAAAAGATCGATCCCTACCTGCGCCCCCTGTACGACGCGCTCTACGACATGATGGAGGGCGAGAAGGTCGATCGCTACCTGGAGAAGGGCACCATCGAGATCGCGCCCATCGCCTTCATGCGCGGGCGCACGCTCAACAACAGCTTCGTGATCCTGGACGAAGCGCAAAACACCACCAGCGAGCAGATGAAGATGTTCCTGACGCGCCTGGGCTTCGATTCCAAGGCGGTGATCACCGGCGACATCACCCAGATCGACCTGCCGGCCGGCAAGCGCAGCGGCCTGCTGGAGGCCATCGACGTGGTCTCCGGCATACCGGGCATCGAGTTTGTGTATTTCAACGACAAGGACGTGGTGCGGCACTCGCTGGTGCAGCGCATCATCAAGGCTTACGAGAGCTTCGCCGCCCAGAATGCGGCGCCGCAGAACGGCTCGGCCAACGGCAACGGCGCCCCGAAAATTATGAATGATGAGTTATGAATCGAGAGCCGCGAGAAGGCCTGGCCCCGACTCACAATTCATAATTCATAACTTCCATGCCAGAGATCTCCTCCGACAACGGCACCGGACCAGAACTACTGAACCGGCAGCGGGCGGTGCGCTTCTCTTCCGCCCGCCTGCGGAAGTTCCTCAAGCGCCTGGCCGGAGAGGTGGCCGGCGGGCGGCCGTTTGCGGTGTGCGTGGTCTCCGACGCCGTGATGCGCGGCTATAACCGCCGCTTCCGCGGTATCGACGCGGCCACCGACGTGCTTTCATTCGCGGACGGCGCGGCCGGCCGCGCCGGTGACCTGCTCATCTCCGCGGAAACCGCCCGGCGGCAGGCACGGCGCCTGGGTCACAGCGCGGAAGCCGAACTGGAGATTCTGGCCTTGCACGGCCTGCTGCACTTGCTGGGCTACGGCCACCAAGCGCCCGGCAAGGCCGCCCGGATGTCGCGCGCCGAGCGGCGCTGGCGGCGGCACTTCGGGCTGCCGCCGGGATTGATCGCGCGCGCCCGTTCCGTATGACGACCCTGCTTGCCATCCTCATCGTGGTGTTCAGCGGCCTGCTGATTCTGTATGCCTACGTGGACCGCCTGTACACCGAGATGGGCAAATTCTTCCTGTTGAGCGTGGAGGACAACATCGAGTCCTTCGAGAAGCAGGTGGAGCCGGGTCTGAAGCTGGACCGGGGGCGGGGCGGGCTGACCTTCGCCTTGCTCACCCAGATGATGATCGTGGCGGTGGCCATTCTGGGCGGCTACCTGGCCTTTGCCGGCGGCCGCATCACCGCCGAGGCCATCGTCCAGGCCATCGTGCTGCTGGCGGCGGGCGTGATCCTGTTCGCCCACCTGATTCCCCACATCTTAATCCGGCGGACGTCGGGCCGGTGGCTGGCTTGGTTCGGCTGGGTGCTGCGGCTGAGCGCGCTGCTGGCGCTGCCCGTGGTCGCGGTGCTGTCGTTCTCCTTCTCGATGGCCACGCTGGGCGCCGAGCCGGAGCCCCGGCCCGAGGAGGCCAGTCCCAGCGAAAACATCGAGACACTCATCGACCGCGGCGAGGAACAGGGGCTGATCGAGGAGGACGACCGCCGCCTGATCCAGTCGGTGGTCGAGTTCGGCGACACCATCGTCCGCGAGGTGATGACGCCCCGGCCCAACATTCTGGCGGTCGAGAAGGACCAGACGCTCGAAGACCTTCTGCGCGCCATTGAAACCACCCACTACTCGCGGGTTCCGGTGTACTCGGAGGAGCTGGACAACATCCTGGGGTTCGTCTACACCCGCGAAATCATTCAGCTCCCCGACCAGGAGCTGAAGCGCATGCGGGCGGGCGAGATGGTGCGGCCGCTGTTGTTCGTGCCCGAGACCAAGCCGGTGGCGCACCTGATGCGCGAGATGCAGCGGCAGAACGTGCACATGGCCATGGTCATCGACGAGCACGGGTCGGTGGCCGGCCTGGCAACCATGGAAGACCTGGTCGAGGAGATTGTCGGCGAGATCCACGACGAGACCGAGACCCGCCGCGACGTGGTGGCCGACGGCGAAGGCGTTTGGCTCGTCGCCGGCCACGTGGACATCGGCCGGCTCGGCGACCTGTTCGGCACGCGGCTGGAAGTGCCGGGCGACGCCGCCACGGTCGCCGGCCTGGTCAATACCCTGGCCGGCCACGTGCCCCAGGCCGGCGAGGTGCTCGAGCACGACGGCCTGCGCTTCGAGATCCTGGCGGCCAATGGGCTTAAGGTGGACCGCATGCGCGTCAGCCGCGCCGCGCCGCCGGATCCGGATCGCGACCAAACCGCGAGTTAGCCGCAGATTGCGCCGATTCCACCGATTTGCTCTGTGGAATCCGCGAAATCTGCGGCTTCGGGCCCAGCTATGAGCGAACACAATCGTTTTGTTTCCGGGTTTGTCGCCATTCTCGGGCGGCCCAATGTCGGCAAATCAACGCTGCTGAACGCCCTGGTGGGCTCCAAGATCGCCATCGTCACCGACAAGCCGCAGACCACGCGGAACCGCATCCAGGGGGTCGTACACCAGCCCAACGCCCAGATCATCTTCCTCGACACACCGGGAATCCACAGGGCCGACACGCGCATGAATCAGCGCATGATGGCCGAAGTGCGGGAGGCATTGAAGGGCTGCGACCTGCTCCTGCTGATGGTCGATGCGTCGCGGGAATCCGGGACCGGCGACCAGCAGGCCCTGGCAATGGTCCAGAAACTGGCCATCCCCGCCTTCCTGCTGCCGAACAAGATCGACCTGCTGGCGAACAAGGAGTCGCTGCTGCCCCTGATCGATCGATACCGGCAGCAGCACCCCTTCGCCGAGATCATCCCCATATCGGCGATTGCCGCCGACGGCCTCCAGACGCTGGTGGAACGCATTTTGGCGGCGCTGCCCGAGGGGCCGCAATATTTCCCTCCCGAGTACTTGACCGACCAGCCGGCCCGTTTCCTGGCCGCCGAAATCATCCGCGAAAGGGTCATTGCGCTGACCCGCCACGAACTGCCCTACGCCACCATGGTGCTGGTGGACCGCTTCGAGGAAAAGCCCAACCTGCTGCGCATCCATGCCGCCGTGTTCGCCGAGCGGCCGGGGCAAAAGGCCATCCTGATCGGCGTTCGCGGCGAGATGATGAAAAAGATCGGCACCCAGGCGCGCGAGGAACTGGAAAAGCGCTTCGGGCAAAAGGTGTACCTGGAGCTGTTCGTCAAGGTGCGGCCCGCATGGCGGGAGAATCCCCGCTTCTTGCGGGCCATCGACTGGCGTAGTATGGTAGGTGAAACCTCAGTGACAAGTGACGAGTGATGAGTAATGAGTTGCCCAAGACCGGTTCTGCCCGTCACTTGTCACTCGTCACTTGTCACTCGTCACTGCATCTGGGGGCAAGACAATGAAACGGCGCGCTTTCCTCTCCCTAATCGTTCCCCTGGTGGCTGCCATCCCGGCCCTTTCCCAAAAGAAGGTCGAGGACGGCCTCATCACCGACCGGGTTCGCCAGCGCCTGGTCTCTGATCCCGAAATCAAGGGCCACAAGGTTGAGGTCGAGACCAAGGACGGGGTGGTCACGCTGGCCGGCACCGTGGAGACCGAACGGGCCAGGGCCAAGGCCGAGAAGGTGAGCCGCAAGGTCTCCGGCGTGAAGAGCGTGGTCAACAAGCTGCGGGTCGAAGGCCCGCGACCGAAGTAGTCGCGGCCGTTCACTTCAGACCCCGCCCTTGTGTTTTCGCGTCTTCCACGGGAAGGCCGAATTGAACCAAGCCGGATTGGCCATCATCCCGGATGCGGCTTCATGCCGACGATTTCATACGTGTCATCGGAGATCTTGAAGTAAAAGCGCCAGTCGCGATTGATGCGCGCTTGCCACACATCGCGTGCTTCGTCGTACTTCTTGGCATGCAAGGAAGGATGCCGCAGGTTGGCAAGAAGAAGCTGCACTTGTTTATCGAACGCTCTGCGCACTTCCTCCGGGGCAGCCGTGTAGCTTTTCAACAGGCGCTTGGCGTAACGAACGTTCATTCGCGGGAGCGAGGTCTGGCCGCAAGTCTCTTCGCATTCCGGTGAAGCGAGCGAACCATTTCATCGGCCGAGGCGAACGGCCCATAAACCCTGCCTCGCTTGAGATCCTCTAAGCCTTCGGCAATCTCGCGTTCGACCGGCGGCTTCGGAGTCAACGTAATCCTCCCGCGCTCGACCTTGGCTTCCAGGAGGTCACCGACACCGACCCCGGCCCGGTTCCGAACTGTGCTGGGAAGCGTCACCTGGTACCTGGTTTTCACCTTGACCAATGCCATGTCCTCAGTCTACCAGTTTGACTTTCGGGCGCAACGCAAATGTAGCCGCGCATTGCCGCTCTGGCCATCCGATGATGGGCAACCGCCGGCGCGGCATGAAACGCAGCCCCGTGGTGGGCACTGTGCTAGACTACCCGCATGTGGCCCCGAATTGCGCTTGGCGCCATCGGCGTGCTGGTGATGCGCGTGGGGGCCAAGTTCTTCACCCGGCTCTGGTGCGTGCTGCGCCAGTTGTGGCACGAGGTGATGGGCTGTTTGTTTATCGCCATAGCCGCCGCCGGGGCTTCCACCGCGGTGCGCGAATGGAAGGCGGGACGCGCCCGCGGCGTGGCACTGGCGGCCGTTTTTACCCTGATGTTCGCCTATTTCGGTATCACCTCCTTTCTTCATGCCCGCCGGGTGCGCCAGCAGGCCGCATCCCAACAGCCATAGCCGCGTCATAATAGAATGTCAGCCGCATGCCTGGCGTGGATTCAACCGAGAGACGCAAAGGACGCCGAGGCACGCAGAGAGCACTTCTCTCTCTCTGCGTTTTCTCCGCGTGCTCCCCGGCACGCCGGGGCAGGCTTCCGCCTCTGCGTTGAACCGCCGGTTGCGGGAATAGCTACTTTGTGAAGCGGTCACGCGCATCATCGGAGTCCGAGCGCCGGGAGGAATTCCACACCTCATCCGGCCTCCCGCTGGCCCCCTGCTACACGCCCCAAGACCTGGAAGCGGAAGGCTTCGCCTACGAGCGCTCGCTCGGCGCTCCGGGCCAATTCCCGTTCACGCGCGGCGTCTATCCGAACATGTACCGCAGCCGGCTCTGGACCATGCGCCAGTACGCCGGCTACGGAACGGCCGAGGAATCCAATCGCCGCTTTCGCTACCTCATCGAGCAGGGGCAGACGGGGCTATCGGTGGCCTTCGACCTGCCCACGCAGATGGGTCTGGACTCGGACCACCCGCTGGCGGCCGGCGAGGTGGGCCGGGTGGGCGTGGCCATCGACTCGCTCCCCGACATGGAGGCGCTGTTCGACGGCATCGGCCTGGACCAGGTGTCCACGTCGATGACCATCAACGCCACGGCCTCGACGCTGCTCTGCCTGTACGTGGCGGTGGCGCGGCGGCGGGGTGCCGACACGCGCAAGCTGGCCGGCACCGTCCAGAACGACATCCTGAAGGAGTACGTGGCGCGCGGCACCTACATTTACCCGCCCCGCCCGGCCATGCGCCTGGTGACAGACCTGTTTGCCTGGTGCCGCGACGAACTGCCGCTGTGGAACACCATCTCCATCAGCGGCTATCATATGCGCGAGGCGGGCGCCACCGCCGCCCAGGAACTGGCTTTCACCTTCGCCCACGCCGCCGCCTACGTCCAGGCGGCCCTGGACGCGGGCCTGGAGATCGACCAGTTCGCTCCGCGGCTCTCCTTCTTCTTCAACGCCCACAACGACCTGCTGGAGGAGGTGGCCAAGTTCCGCGCCGCCCGGCGGCTGTGGGCCTGGATGGCGCGGGAGCGCTTCGGGGCGCGCGACCCGCGCTCCATGGCGCTGCGCTTCCACGCCCAGACCGCCGGCTCCACGCTGACCGCGCAGCAGCCCGACATCAACCTGGTGCGCACCACCCTGCAGGCGCTGGCCGCGGTGCTGGGCGGCGCCCAGTCGCTGCATACCAACAGCCGCGACGAGGCGCTCGGCCTGCCCACCGGCGAAGCCGCCCTGCTGGCCCTGCGCACGCAACAGGTGATCGCGTTCGAGAGCGGCGTGGCCGGCAGCGTGGACCCCCTGGGCGGCTCCTACCTGGTCGAACACCTCACCGGCGAGCTGGAGCGGGCCGCGCGCGACTACCTGGAGCGCATCGAGGCGCTGGGCGGGACCCTGCACGCCATTGAGACCGGCTACTTACAGAGGGAGATTCAGAAGGCGGCCTACGACTACCAAAAGGCGGTCGAGAGCGGCGAGCAGGTGGTGGTGGGCGTCAACCGCTTCCGCAGCGAGCAGAAAACTCCGGTGCCTGTGTTGCGCGTGGATGCGGCGCTGGAGCGGGCGCAGATCGAGCGCCTCGGCAACGTGCGGGCCACGCGCGACACAGCCGCGGCCGCCCGCGCGCTCTCGGAGCTGGAATCCGCCGCCCGCTCCTCGCGCAACCTGATGCCGCTGATCCTGGCTGCCGTCGAAGCCTACTGCACTGTCGGGGAGATCAGCGACGCGCTCGGCCGCGTCTTCGGCGCATACCGCGAATCGGTGGTCGTGTGATCAACCACGCCACTGTCAAGACGCCACTCCTGCAGCAGTGAAGAGTCGGTAGCCAAGTATAGGTAGCCAGTGTATGATGTGGACCACTAAGGCCTCGCAATCCGGAGGTTACCATGAAGCGCCCCTCACGCGCACCTACATTACCCGCCGGGAACGTTGTTAAGAACCGTCTTGCATCGGTGATCAGGTCCCTGGCCGAAAAGAAGCGGTGCGATCTGGAGCGGCTGAAGGAGGGCCAGAAACACTGGAGTCGCCATGATTTCATTTGGCACTCGCTGCTTGGGAGCTTCTCGACAATGGGTAATGCACGCGGAGCCGAACTGATGCGGGACAACGAGCTGTATTCGAGGGTCAGTTGGGAGGCGATTTCTCGCGTGCCACGTCGGACAAGGCTAAAAACACTCTGCAGGACACTCAGCGAGGCAAAGGTGCGGATGGCCGAGAAGAAAGCCGCCTGGCTTAATTCGAATTTCGAGAGGATACGTGAGGCGGGAGGCCCTGAGGCTATCAAGCGGCAGCTAGAGGATTCCTCCGGTTGTGAAGGGAAGATTGTTTTCCTGCGGTCGTTT
>JAPKYU010000478.1 GCA_026394175.1 Acidobacteriota bacterium
GCCTGGGCCTGGGCTGGAGCCTGAAAGGGCTGTACGGCTTCCCGGGCGGCAAGGCGGAGCCGACCACCGTCTTCGAGTTGATGTGCGACCCCTATGCCAGCCCGGTGCGCGGGCGCCTGGTATACCTGGAAGGCGCCGTGATCGGCCGCGCCCACGCCGGCAACCCCGTCGGCGAGGACATGATGATTCAGGACAAGAGCGGCGGATTGATCACCCTCAACTACGAGTCCTGGTTTCCGGTTCTCGGGAATTTGTGGTTCGGCTGGAAAAAAGTGAAGGACCTGATAGACCAGCCTTGCGCCGTTTTCGGCTGGTTCCGCCGCTACACGGTTGCCTGGGTGGACCTGAGCAAGCTGAACGCCGTGACCGGCAGTATCGAGAGCTACACACGCTTCTGGGGCCTCTACCGCGGCCCGCTGTTCATTATCCTGGCCCTGCTGCTGATGGCCGCGGTGCGCTTCTCTTAGACCGATTCTCACATAGAATGGTGTGGTGAGCGAGTTACCAGAGGCTCGCGTGCTGGCCCTGGATGTGGGCAGCCGGCGGATCGGCATGGCCATCTCCGATCCCCTGGGGATCACCGCCCAGGGCCTGCCGACGCTGGAGCGCACGAACAAACAGGTGGACCTGGCGGCCTTGCGCCGGATGATCGACGACCACCGCCCGGTGCTGGTGCTGGTCGGCTACCCTTTGCACATGAGCGGGCGCGCGGGCACGCAGGCCGAGCGCGCCGCCGCCTTCGCCCAGACCCTGCGCAGCAGGCTGGGCTGTGAAGTGCTGCTGTGGGACGAGCGGCTGACGACGGTCGAAGCCCAGCGGGTCCTGCGGGAAAGCGGCGTGGGGCGGGAAAAGCGGGCGGCCGCGGTGGACCGCTTGTCGGCCGTCCTGCTGCTGCAGAATTACCTGGACTCGCGCCGCGCCGAGCAGCCGGGTCTGTCCGGTTGACCAATCGATGACACGACGGCACATGCAGGCGGGGCTGGCCGCGGCGGCGCTGGCCATGGTCGCCTTGATGGCCTACACGCTGTGGCAGGCCACCCGGCCCTACCGCGGCTGGCCCTCCCCGGTATTTGTCGAGATCGCGCCCGGCACCTCTTCGCGCTCCATTGCCGCCCGCTTGCGCGAGGCCGGCGTGCTGCGCCGCGAGTGGCCCTTCCTGCTGTTCTACTACCTCTCCCCCGGACGAAAACTGAAAGCCGGCGAGTACCTGTTCGCCCGGCCCATGTCGGCGCGCGAGGTGCTGAACAAGATCGCCCGCGGCGAGGTCTACTACCACAGCGTGACGATTCCCGAGGGCTACAACATCTTCGACGTGATCCAGGCGGTGGCGGCCGGCAAACTGGTCGAGCGGGCCGAGATCGAGCAGGCCGTCCGCAACAGCGCCCTGATCGCCGACCTGGATCCCGCGGCGCGCACCCTGGAGGGCTACCTTTTTCCCGACACCTACCATTTCCAGCGCCACACCACGGCCCGGGAAATCGTCGCGGCCATGGTGAGCCGCTTCCGGAAAGTGTACGGCGAGCTGGAAGCGCGCTACCAGCCGCGGCGGCCGGTCCGCGAGGTGGTGACCATGGCCGCGCTGGTCGAGAAAGAAACGGGCGTGCCCGGCGAGCGACCGCTGGTGGCCGGCGTGTTCTACAACCGGCAGCAGGCGGGATTGCCGCTGCAGTGCGATCCCACGGTGATTTACGCGGCGCTGGTTGCCGGCCGCTATCGCGGCACGATCTACCAGCGGGATCTGGAGTACGACTCGCCCTACAACACCTACCGGCGGCGCGGTTTGCCGCCCGGCCCCATCGCCAATCCGGGGCGCGCCTCGCTGGAAGCGGCCATGGCCCCCACCGTCACCGACTACTTGTACTTCGTCAGCGACGGGCGGAACGGGCACCGCTTCTCCGCCAACCTAAAGGACCATGCCCGCGCCGTTATCCGATACCGCCGCCGCAAGTAAGCCAACGGCATTGGCTCCGAGTTAACGGTAAGATAGTGGGCCTGGCACCCGATCATGAGCTATCGCATTGCATTGATACCCGGCGACGGCATCGGCAAGGAAGTAGTGCCGGAGGGCCGCCGCGTGCTGGAGCGGGCCGGTGAGCTTACCGGGACCCGCTTCTCGTTCGAAGAGTTCCCGTGGGGCTCGGAATACTACCTGGAGTGCGGGCGCATGATGCCGGCCGACGCCCTGGAGCGCCTGCGCCCGTTCGAGGCCATCTACCTGGGCGCGGTGGGGGATCCCCGCGTGCCTGACCACGTCACGCTGAACGGCCTGCTGCTGCCCATTCGGCGGGCGTTCGACCAGTATGCCTGCGTGCGCCCCGCCGTGTTCTACGAGGGCACGCGTTCGCCGCTGGCGGGCAAGCGCCCGGGCCAGATCGACTTTGTCGTGGTCCGCGAGAATACCGAGGGCGAGTATGCCCAGGTGGGCGGGCACGTGTATGAAGGCGGCGCGCAGGAAGTGGCAGTGCAGACGGCGGTCTTCACCCGCCACGGCACGGAGCGCGTCATCCGCTTTGCCTTTGAGCTGGCCCGCAAGCGCGGCGGCAAACGCCAGCTCACCTCGGTCACCAAGTCCAACGCCCAGGGCTATGGCATGGTGTTCTGGGACCGCGTGTTCAAGGAGGTGTCGCGCGACTACCCGGACGTCGCCACCGAATCACTGCTGGTAGACGCCGCCTGCATGGACCTGGTGCGGCGGCCGGAGGCTTTCGATGTGATGGTGGGCTCGAACCTGTTCGGCGACATCCTCACCGACCTGGCGGCGGCCGTGACCGGCAGCCTGGGGCTGGCGCCCAGCGCCAACCTGAACCCGGCCCGCACCGCCCCGTCCATGTTCGAGCCGGTGCACGGCTCGGCCCCGGACATCGCCGGCCGCGGCCTCGCCAACCCTCTGGCGCAGATCCTTTCGGGCCGCATGATGCTGGAATTTCTCGGCCAGCAGCAGGCCGCCGAACTGGTGGAAAACGCCGTCCGCGCCGTCTTGCGCGAAGGCCGCGTGCTGACGCGCGACTTGGGCGGCTCGGCCTCGACCGGCGAGGTCACCGACGCCGTCCTGGCTTGCATGGCCTGAGCCGCTCCTTACTGCTTGACGGCGTACGTCTTGGCCTGGCCGGTGCGGCCGTTGGTGACCGTGTAGCTGCTGCCGTCCGGCGCCACCACCACCTTCACCCAATTGCCCTGGCATTCCTCTTCGCCGCCCAGGTTGGCCAGGAAGCCGGCCGGCGCGTTCTCCTCGTCCTTGGCGGCGATGTTGCGGTGCAACTGGTAGATGTCCTCGACGCTGGGGACTTCGTGCAGCCACTTCACGACGTCCGGATGCCCGCCCTTCTTCGGCCCGTTGTTCATCACCGCGACCTGCGGCTTGATGCTGGCCAGCAGCGCCGGGCTGTTGCTGATGTTCATGCCGTGGTGGCCCACCTGGTACAGCGTGATTGGGCCGGCGCCGTTCACCGGGCACACCAGCTTGTGCTCCACGTTCCAGGTGACGTCGCCCAGGTCGAGGAAGCGGAATCTGCCGAAGGTCAGCGCGAAGCCCACGCTGCGGGCGTTGTCGGTGGGATCGTCCTTCTGCAACTGGGCCTTGGCGCACAGCGGGTTGTCCGGGCCGGAGTGCTTCAGCGCTTCACCGTTCGAAGTCAGCACTTCCAGGAACAGCCGCGGCGAGCCGGGCGCGCGCTCCAGGTGGATCTCGTCGCCCGGCCGCAGCGCGTGCGTCTGGTTCTTCGTGGCCTGGGAGTAAGTCTGGTTGAGCTGCGGGAACCACTTCTTGTCCTCGGCCAGTTCGGCGGCGCGGCCGTGATCGTAGAACTTGCGGATGGGGATGCGCTTGGCCAGCTCGCCCAGCCCGCCCCAATGATCGGTGTGGTAGTGGGTGACCAGCATGTGGTCGATCTGCTTGATGCCGGCCAGGCTGGCGGCCGCCTGGATGCGCCTGGCGTCGCGGGCATCGTCGCGCGGCCAGCCGCAATCCACCAGCAGCGATTCCCCGGCCGGCGTCACAATCAGCGTGGCCGCCCCGCCTTCCACGTCCACGAAAAAAATCTGCAGCGGTTTCGCCTGCGCCTTCGCGGTCTTCTGTTGCCGGGCGGCGAGCGGCGTCCCCACCAGGCACAGCAGACAAACGACAACCCCAATGCGCTTCATGGCAAGCCATTATACAGGCTACAGGCTACAGGCTACAGGCTGCAGGCTACAGGCTACAGGCTGCAGGCGGATGCCGCGGCGGCACAAGCCTTGTTCTAGCGGAACAAATCCGGCAGGTGGAGCACGGTCGTGGGATTCACGGAAACCCCTTGCACGTAAAGCGCCCAGTGCAGGTGCGGTCCCGTGGCGCGTCCGGTATTGCCCGTCAGGCCCACGATTTGTCCGGGCGATACCGTATCGCCGGGCTTCACCTTGATCTCGGAGAGATGCATGTAGGCGGTGATGAGGCCCTGGCCGTGATCCAGGAAGACGGCGTTGCCCGGGAGCACGAAGGGCTCGGCGGCCAGGACGCGCCCGGCATTGGCCGCCGGCACCGGGGTGCCGGGAGGCAGAGAAAAATCCGTGCCGCGGTGGTAGGACATCCAGCCGGGCGCCGCCTTGCGGCCTTTGCGCGCCACCTCGAGGTAGCGGCGCTGCTTGCCGAAGTTGTGCCCCGGCTGATCGGTGGGCGGCGAAAAATCCCCCTTCCAGAGTTGTTGCGGAGATTGCGTCCGGACGATCTGCCGCAGGCGCTTCGATTCTTCTTCGACCCGCGGATCCTGATTGAGCGCCATGCGCTCGGGGGTGAGACGGATGACCTCGATGGGGCCGGTGTGGAGGGCGACCACAGACAGGTTGCGAGTGGCCAGGGGCTGCTGATATCCGGCTGCCCGAACGACCAGGGCGGCCAGCCCGACCTTTTGCAGGCGGTCGACCGGCAGCGCGGCGCGGTAACCGCCGCCGGCCGGATAGAGGCTGTACTTGTGTCCCAGCCACTCGCAGGTTGGCTGGTCGGGCGTCCGGCCGCCCTCTAAGCGCACAAAAACGATACCGCCCTGGGGCACAGGCGCGGGCTGGACCGACAGCTTCCACTCCGCCGCCTGCACCTGCGCCGCCACCAGCCAAATGAGTGGGACGCAGATGAACGCAGATAGACGCAGATGTCCTGCGGTCTGATCCGCGTTTATCTGCGTGTATCTGCGTCCCATTTTCCTCGGCGTTGAATCACGGTCAGCGCTTGTAGCCGATTTGGCGCAGGAATTCCTTGCGCGCGGCGACGTCGGCCGGGCCCTCGACACCCTTGGGGACCGCGCCGTCAATCACCCCCATCACGCCGCGCCCGGCCTCGCTTTCGGCCACCACGATCTGGACCGGATTGGCCGTGGCGCAGAAGATGCTGCAAACCTCGGGCACATCCTGCAGCCGTTTGAGCACGTTGACCGGGTAGGCGTTGCGCATCAACAGGACGAAAACGTGGCCGGCCGCGATGGCCTGGGCGTTCCGTATGGCGGCCTGCTGAAGGGCCGCGTCGTTTCCGTCGGCGCGCACCAGGCAAGGCCCGGACGATTCGTTGAAGGCCAGGCCGAAGGCCGCGCCCGGCACCGTGGTGGCCATCACCTCGTAGATGTCCTCCACGGTCTTGATGAAATGCGACTGGCCCACGACAATGTTGGCCCCCTCCGGAATCTCCATCGTTACGGCGTGCAGGTCTAAAGCCATTTCTTCCTCCAGAAGTACACCAGCAGCGGCACGGTGCTGGCCGCCAGAACCGCGAGGACGACATAGACGGCGCCCGGCCAGTTCTGCATCGGCAGGTGCACGTTCATGCCGAAAAACCCGGTAATCACCACCAGCGGGATGCTGATGGTGCCATAAATGGTGAGCAGCTTCATCACGTCGTTGGTGCGGTTGGCGATGGCGGACAGGTAGATGTCCAGCGAGCCGGTGAGCAGGTCCCGGTAGCTCTCGATGAAGTCCAGCGAGCGCACCAGGTGGTCGTAGACGTCCCGGTAGTAGGGGTAAAGCGAACCCTGCTGCTCGGGACGCGCCATGCGCATCAGGTGGTTGAGCACCTCCCGCATGGCCGCCGTATTGCGCCGGAAATCGATCAGCAGCCGCTTCAGGACGAAGATCTTCTGCAGCACGGCCGGCGTGGGCCGCTCGATCACTTGGTCCTCGAGGTCCTCGATCAGGTCGCCCACCTCGTCCAGCACCGGCAGGAATTCATCCACGGCGAAGTCGATCAGCAGGTAGGCAATGCCCTGCGGGCTGTGGAACTCGGGCTCATGCGGCAGGCGCGCCTGCGTGCGCTGGACGATTGTGTTCTTGCCCTCGGCCACCGTCACCAGCGCGTCACGCAGCACGAACAGGTCGAAATCGTGGAAGGCGATCTCGCGCGTCTCGCGGCTGTACTCAATGGTCTTGATGACGATGAAGCTGTAGCCGGCGTGCTCGGCCACCTTGGCCATCTGGCGGCGGTGGCGGCAATCCTCCACGTCCAGTTCGTGAAGAGCGTATTGTTGGGCCAGCCGGTCCAGCGTCCGGTCTTGGGGGTCCTGGATGTGCACCCAGGGCAGATTGGGCAGCTCGGTGATTTGCGGCGACGACATGCGCCGCCCAGTTTACCAAAAGCGGGCCGGAGGCGGCAGGCGGCGAACCAGAATTCACCACCAAGCCACAAAAAACACAAAGGCCACGAAGCGTTGCGCTTCGTGGCCTTCGGTTTCCTAACAGACTTGGCCGTCAGAAGTTGATGCGCAGCACGAGCTGGATCACGCGCCCGCCCGGATCCTGTGAACCGTTGAAGTCCTGGTAGTAATTCGTCGTCCGGCCGAACGAGGTGCTTTGAATGCTGGCCGATGAAGTCGACGACGTCGGGCTGGTGGCCATGAAGTTCACAACGTTGAAGACGTTGAGCGCCTCCGCCCGCACCTCCACGTTGAGCCGCTCGTTGACCCGGACCCTCTTGGCCAGCGTCCCGTCGATGCGCACCAGGGGCGGGCCGTACAGGAAGACGTTGTACCCCAACTGACCCGGTGTGGTGGGCACCTGCAGGTAGTCGGGGTTGGCGCGCCCGTCCGGCCCGATCAGTGCCTTATCGACCGTGTAGACAAGGCCATTGGGTTCCTTGACGATCTTTCCCATGCTCTGGAGCTTCGATAGCGGCACCATGGGGATGACGCCCCCATCGTACTGGCTCAGGGTGGAGCGGCCGCTCGTCAACTGGAACGGTTGGCCGGTTTGAATACGGCCGATCCCATTGAACTGCCATCCCCCGGCCAGCCGGCTGAGGACGGGATTGCTGGAATGAGCGAATCGCTTGCCCGGCCCAAAGGGGAGTTCGTAGAGCCAGTTCACTTTCACTGTGTGGCGAATGTCATAGGGGGATGGGCCGGTAGAGAGTGAGTAGTCGCGCAAGGTCATGGGTTGCGTGGCGGAGGATGAGGAGTCACCGTACAAATTCGACAGGCCCTTCGAGAACACGTAGTTGACGTTCATGAGCAGGCCGGCCGACATTCTCCGGCGTACTTCGACCTGCAGCGAGTGGTAATTGGAGAAGGCCCCGTTCTGCAGCAACCAGGCGCCACCGACCGAGGCATTGGGGCTGGCCTGGAAGAGGTTTGCCGGGTAGCCGGCCTTGACCACATTGGGCATGTACAGGTTGTTGGTGGCCAGCGAGTTGGCGAACGAGCCGGCCGTGCCCTGCTGCAGGTTGGTAACGAACGTGCTGCTGGTGAAGCCCGTAGTGCCGGCAAACGCCGCGGTCATGATTGGCGTATTCACCTGCCCTGGCAATGCGCGGTTGTCGAAACGCAGTGCGCCCGTGGCCGAGCCGGTGCAGGCGGCCCGATTTGCCGTGCAAATGTTCAGGTTGTTCTGCGCCGCCTGGAATTCCTTCAAGAAACCGCTTTCAATGACGTTGGTCTCGTTGATGTTGATCTGGCGCCAGAGTCTTTGCCCGTGATTGCCGACGTAGCGGACCTCGAGAACCATGGCTTTGGCGATTTCGCGCTGGATCCCAATGCTCCAACTATGGATCATCGGCGGCTTCAACTTGGGGTCGTACCAGTTCAGCGACGAGCCGTTATAGGTCAACGAGCTCATCGGCAGGGGGAAGCTGAAGGAGGTGGGAATGGTGACCAGCGGCGGAATCTTGCCGTCGTAAAATAGAGAGCCGGACTTGAAGTCGCGATCGGCCACCAGCGCCGCCGAGGCGGTGGGCCCCGGATTCGCACCCTCAACCCCCGTAAAGTGTGACAGACCCTCGCGGTTGTAGGAGATCGAGTAGCCGATGCGGAGCGCGCCGCCCTTACCGAAGACCGCCTTAAGCAGCCTGCTGTCGGAACTGGGTGACCAGGCCAGGCCCGCGCTCGGCGCGAAGTTGCGGAAGTGCTTGTCCCAGGCCTGTCCGGCAATCGCCAGTTGGGCGGGCTGCCCGGGCATCGTGCCGGGCTTGAACAGGTTGCCCGGTCCAGAGACGTCCCACAAGCCCGGATAGCCGCCCTGCGGCATCGTGTAGACGCCGTTGGTATTAGCCGGTATGCCCTGGTAATCCCAGCGCAGCCCATAGTTAATGGTGATCGCAGGTCTCAGGCGGAATGTGTCGGTGAAGAAAAGCCCCATACTGCGCTGCATGTTCCGCACGGTCAGGGGCGCGTATTGCACGTATTTGTGAGACTTCTCGTCTACGTTGACGACACCGGACAGACCCGACAGTCGTCCCGTCAGCAGCGCGTACAGGTTCATCGTGTTGCTGATGTCCGAAGTGCTGATCGCCGGGAAGTTGGTGGCGCTGAAGAGCGAATTGACCGGATCGTTGCTGGTGATGCCCAGGCTCGCCGATGGGACGGCGGTTCCGATGCTCCGGTCCCAGTTGCTGAGGCGGGTGAAGGTAAAGCCATAGTTCAGCGTGTGCTTGCCCTTCTGCCAGGCGAGCGTATCGGCGAACGTCCAGATCGGTGAATTGCGGCGCGAGTCGCGCGGAAGGCTGAGCGGCGATGTGAGGCTCAGCGGAAAAGTCAGCCGGGTGTTGTTCGGATACAGGCTCTCATCCATGCCTCCCGCGAACACTACGGTCCCGCCGTTCTCTCCGACGCGGAACTCGTTGGTCAGCGTCGGCGACACGGTCCAGCGGAAAGCCGCGGAAGCCTGATGGCGGTTGGAGTTCTGAGCGCCCTGTGCCGGCTTGCCGTTCAGCGTCTCGAAGCCCGGATAGGTCCGGTCGTAGCTGTTCAGCGTGTCAGGGAAGCTGCGGAAACCCTGGTAGTACCAGCTCGCTTCGAACTGCATCTTGTCGGTGATGTTGTAATCCAGCCGAGTGGTGGGGAAGTAGCGGCGCTGCTTGCCCACGTTGTTGAAGCTCATCGTGTCGCGGAACAGATCCAACGAAGTGATTCCCACCTGTCCGCCGCTTCTGAGCGAGTCGATCTTCTTCAACAGAGTCGTGATGTTGGCGTCCGGCGTCGAGCGGAAGCCGTTGGCCCCCGCCATTTGAAGCACGTTTACGGTGTGGTTCGCGCCATCGGTGCCTTTATAGGTGAAATCGCCGGCGATCGCGCCGGGCTTCAGGACCGTGCGGTTGCGCGCGATGGCGTTGGGGAGCCGAAAGTCATCCCAAACGAAGAAGATGAACAACTTGTTCTTCTTGATCGGGCCGCCGATCTTGCCGCCGAACTGGTTCAGTTTGAGGATCTGCCGCGGCAGCCCGTTCACGTTGTTGAACCACGTGTTGGCATTGAGGGCGTTATTGCGGAGGTACCAGAACCCGCCGCCGTGCCAGTCGTTGGTGCCGCGCTTGGTGACGAACGCGATCTGCACGGCGCCCTCGCCCGTGTTCGCCGCATTGGCGGCCGAGCTCACCGTGACTTCGTCGACCGCATCAATGCGCGGCCGGATATAGGCGAAGAAGCTGCCGCCGGAAGCGCTCTTGAGCAGGTTGTCCTGAACGTTGATGCCGTCGATGGTAAGGTTCAGGGCGCCATGCGGGAGTCCCTCGAAGCTGGAATAGCGGATGCCGCCGCCGCCGGCCGCGCCCGGCATCTGGAAGGCCAGTTCCAGCGCGTCGCGCGTCGACAGGGGCAGTTCCGTGATCTGCCGGCCGACCACGGTGGTGGTGATCGACGTGCCCGAGGTGATCACCGGCGTGGCCTCCGCTTGCACCTCGACGGTTTGCACTGCCTGGCCCACCTCCAGCGCCACGTCCACGGTCCTCGACAAGGCGACGTTCACTTTGACGTCGTTGATGACCGCCTTGCGGAAACCTGTCGCCGTGACCTCCACACGGTAGTAGCCGGCCACCAGGCTAGGGCATACGTACGTTCCGGCGGCCGTGCTCTGGGTTTCAAAACGGCTGCCCGTTTCCGCGCTCAGGCACGTTACTTTAGCGGCCGGTACGACCGCGCCGGAGGGGTCTTTCACCACTCCGAGAATGCTTCCGGTGGTGGTCGCGATCTGGCCGACAGCGGAAACCGCCACCAGCGTGGCGAGACACAAGAAGACCAGTTGAAACCGCTTCATCGTTTCCCCTCCTCTGCGATTCATTCCTGTTTCCTGGGGCCCCCATCGTCCGGGTCTTCACCCGGGTATAAAAACGGAAGAATTGGACGCACTGTATTGCCAACCAGGTGCGCTGTCAAGCGTCTAACACTCAGGTGGGGTGTAAGACGAGGGCATGGGTGCCGGCCGAACGGCCCA
>JAPKYU010000560.1 GCA_026394175.1 Acidobacteriota bacterium
GGCGACGGCCAGCGGCGCCGGTCCGGTGAGGGCGTCCTGCGCCAGCGGCACGGTTGAAGAGACGATGAGGCCGGCCGCGGCGAGCGTGACCGCCTGAATGGCGCTCCTGACGGCCGGCCGCTCCGCGCGCGCCCCCAGGTAGCGCGCCATCGGGATGATGAGGAACGCCGGCGTGATCAAAGCCAGCACGCTGACCAGCGCGCCCGGAACGCCGGCCACAAAGTACCCCACGCTCACCAGGTACAGGCCATACGGGCCGGGACCCGCCCGGCCCACCACCAACGCGGCGTTCAGCTCGCGGTCCGTCAGCACCCGGTAGCGCACCACCAGTTCGGCCCGTACCACCGGCAGCGAGCTGAGCCCGCTGAAGGAGGTCACGGTCGCCTTGAGCAGCAGCAGGTACAGAACCAGCAGGTTCATCTCGGCTCACCCGGACGGCGATCCTCCCCAGGCCGGCCGGCGTCGCGCCAGAAGAAGCCGGCCAGCGCCGCCAGCGCCAGCACCTGGACGGGCGGAACCGAGAACCGCAGCAGCAACAGGATGGAGCTTGCCAACAGGACCAGCGTCCGCGCCCAGCCCTTCCTGTGCACGTGCGGCCGGGCCAGGTTCCAGGCCGCCGCGCCCATCATCCCCACCGCCGCGGCCAGCAGGCCGGAGATGGCGCCCATCGCCAGCGGGTGTCCCTTGAGCAGTTCATAGACCCGCGTGAGCCAGACCACCAGCACGGCCGAGGGCAAAATCGCCGCCACCACCGCGATCAGCGCGCCGGGCCAGCCGCGCGCAAACCAGGCGGCTGCCGCAGAAAACGCCAGCACGTTGGTGCCGGGGGTGATCCGCGCCAGTCCGTAGGACAGGCCGTACTGCTCGGGCGTCAGCCAGCGGCGGCGCTCGACCAATTCGCGCTCCAGCGCCGCCATGGTCGGATCGCCGCCGCCCATGGTCAGGTTGCTGATGCGAAGAAAAATCAGCGACAGCCGGGCCAGAGAGACCATCGGGACTCGATAATCACGATTCTCGCATTGACGGGCAAGGCGCGGGCCGCCTTCGATCGGTGATAAAGTCGTAGTTCGCCATCCTATGCGGGGCAAGTGGCTGCTGATCGGGGGCACGGCGGTACTGGTGGTCATCGCCTCCGGCGCGCTGTCCCTGTTGCGCCGGGCTGAATACCGCGCCGCGGCGGGCCGCCCAGCGGGCTCCCAGAGCCCGCCGGGGGCTTTCCTGGGGCCCGAGGTCAGTCTTCCCGGCAAGGTTCACGCCCAGCACGTCGTCTCCCTGGGAGTGCCCATGGACGGGACCCTCGAGTTCGTCGGAGCGCAGCCGGGGGAGGAGGTTTACGAGGGCCAGTTGCTGGCCCGGATCAAGAACCTCGGCCTGGAGACGGCCCAGCAAGTGACCGCCGCGCAGGCCGAGCGCGCGCAGTCCCGCCTGGAGTTGCTCAACAGCAACTACGTCGCGGCGCGGCTGGAGGCCTCGCGCGCGCAGGCCGACGCCAGCCGCGCGCGCAGCGAGTACGAGCGCGCCGAGAAGGTTTATCTGCGCCAGCAGATGCTTAACACTGAGCAGGCTACAGCCCGGCTGGTTTTCGAGAAAGCCCAGAAGGAGTTCGAGCTCGCCCGGGAGCAATTCCAGAGCCTGGACGAGCTGGCCCGCCAGACCCAGTTGCGCGTGGACGCCTTGCGCAAAGAAGGGGACAACGCCCGGCGGCTGGTCGAGGACAGCAACCGGGAACTGGAGGACGTCAAGCAGAATCTGGCGAGCGCGGAGATTCATTCCCCTGTGGACGGCCTGCTGCTGAGTCGCGCCAAGCAGGCGGGCGATGAGGTGGACCGTGACCTCAAGGACCTGTTCCAGATCGCCGTGGATTTGTCCGCCCTGGAAGCGTGGGTCGAGCCCGAGCCGCCGGTGCTGGAGCGCCTCCAGCGCGGCCAGCAGGCCGTTATCATGGCGGCCGAATTGGGCGATCAGGGCATCCCGGGGAACGTCCGGGAGGTCAAGCTCGGCCAGGCGATCGTCGAGTTCACCAGCCCCGGACCGGCGGTGCGTCCGGGCGTGACTGTCCAGGTGCGGATCAAGCTAAGATAAGCGGTTTGTGGCCCCAGATTCTTATGAGGAGGAGCAGATGCAATTTCTTGCCAACAGCTTGCTGGAGTTGATCACGCAGACTTCGGCCAACCTGCCGCCGGATGTCCGTGCGGCCATGGCCGCG
The DNA here is from genome assembly GCA_026394175.1 of Acidobacteriota bacterium. GTDB lineage: Bacteria > Acidobacteriota > Terriglobia > JAJPHL01 > JAPKYU01 > JAPKYU01. The sequence continues at coordinate 2,207 of JAPKYU010000560.1, forward strand.
GCCATGCCGGTGGAGACTCCTGGAACGCAGGCCGCCCAGGCCTTCCAGATCATCGCCGATAACGTAGACTCGGCTTACCGGGACGAGGCGCCCATTTGCCAGGACACCGGCATGCCGACCTTCCTCATCCGCGCGCCCGCAGGCGTCAGTCAAGTGCAGATTCGCCAGGCGGCCTGCCAGGCCGTGGCCGAAGCCACGCGCCTGGGCAAGCTGCGCCCCAACTCGGTGGATTCGCTCACCGGCAAGAACACCGGCAACAACTTGGGGGTAGGGACGCCCATCTTCCACTTCGAGCAGTGGGAGGAGGACGCGATCGAGGTCAAGCTGATCCTCAAGGGCGGCGGGTGCGAGAACATGAACGCGCAGTACTCGGTGCCTTGCGAGCTGGCGCACCTGGGGCGCGCGGACCGCAACCTGGAGGGTGTACGCAAGTGCATCTTGCACGCGGTCTGGCAGGCGCAGGGCCACGGCTGCGCCCCCGGCGCCTTGGGGGTGTGCATCGGCAGCGATCGCCCGCACAGCTACGAGCTGGCCAAGGAGCAACTGTTCCGTACGCTCGACGACGTGAATCCGAACCCGGAGCTGGCGCGGTTGGAGGCGCGGATCATGGAGGAAGGCAACCGCCTGGGCGTGGGGCCGATGGGCTTCGGGGGCAGGGTCTCGCTGATCGGCTGCAAGATCACCGCGGCTAACCGCCTTCCCGCCTGCTTCTTCGTGTCGGTGGCTTACGACTGCTGGGCCTTCCGGCGCCTGGGGGTGCGGCTGGATCCATCGAGCGGCGCCATCACGCGCTGGCTGTACCGCGACCCGGACCGGCCGGTCGCGCGCCTGGCCGGGGAGGAAGGCTTCACGCTCACTGGGCGTGAAGTGGTGCTCGCCACGCCTCTGACCGAGGAGGCGGTGCGCGCTCTGAAGGTCGGCGATGTGGTGCTGATCAACGGCGAGATGTACACCGGTCGCGACATGGTGCATGCCTACCTGATGAAGAACCCGCCGCCGGTGGACCTGCGCGGCGCCGTCATCTACCACTGTGGCCCCGTGATGCTCAAACAAGGCGACGAGTGGTTCACCAAGGCGGCCGGACCGACTACCAGCAGCCGCGAAGAGCCCTACCAGGGCGAGGTGATCCGCCGCTACGGCCTGCGGGGGGTGGTGGGCAAGGGCGGGATGGGCGCCAAGACCTCCGCGGCGATGAAGGAGTACGGCGCCGTGTACCTGCACGCCATCGGCGGCGCGGCGCAATTCTATGCGCAGGCCACCCAGAAGGTGCTGGGCGTGCACTTCCTGGCGGAGTTCGGCGTCCCGGAGGCCATGTGGCACCTGCGGGTGAAGAATTTCTTGACCATCGTCACCATGGACGCGCACGGCAACAGCCTGCACGCCGAGGTCGAACGGGCTACCGGCGAGACGCTGGCGCGGCT
>JAPKYU010000159.1 GCA_026394175.1 Acidobacteriota bacterium
GGGCTGGCCGGTGCGGCGGCAAAACTCCCGGATGGCGGCCGGCATATCGCCGGGCGCCAGGAACTCCGGCGCCTCCGGCACCACCAAGCTGCGGAAGGCTGGCGCTTTTCCGGCCTCGGCCAGCAGTTCGTCCCAACCGTAGTCGCGCCAGTCGCTGACGCCGGCCAGCACATCAATCCTGCCGTCGCCATCCCAATCGACCGGATACCAGAAATCGTCGCGCCCCACCCAATAGCTGCGGGGCAGTTTCACGGGGACAAATGCCGCGAGGCGGTTCTTGCGGACATCGCTGTAGTACCCGCCGCTGATGACCAGGTCGATGGCTCCGTCACCATTGAAATCGGCCGCCACCAGTTCCTTCCCGCCCGGCCCAAGCCATTCCCCGCGGTCGAAGAGCGGCTCCTGGTTGCCGCCCAGATTGCGGAACAGGTAGGTTCCGGCGGATGGGCCGGCGCAGGAGACGACGAGGTCGATGTTGCCATCGCCGTCGAAATCGAGTGCCGCGGGATGGCCCCACAGTCCGACCCCCAGGTGACCTCGGACGCTTGCGCGGCCGTAAGAGATGGGGTCGCCCGTGCCGACCATCGCCGGCTCCGCCAGTCGCGCCGTTTCACCGGCACGCCCGATATCGAAGTAGGCGTGATAGGCGCCGGGGCCTTTCGAGAGCCAGCTCACTTTCACCTGCGGTACGCGCCATTCCACCTTCGCCGGGATGACCTCCGGCGACGTGGAGCGGATCACGCGCACCGAGTCGGGATTGAAGCCGGCCGGAACATCGTGCGTTAGCAGGACCGGACGTCCACTCGGCAGACCGACCTGAACAGCAATGCGCAAGTGATTTCGCGTCGGCCAGGCGGCGTTTCCGCGCTGTTCAATCGGCGAGGCCTGCGCCAGGCAGGCGGCGGCAACGAGAAGACAGACTCGAGTTGTGGGAATCAATATCGGAAGACCTCTATTGATCGGTGTCCAGGCCCATCAGGAATGCGTCATCCACGCGGATGCGCGACACGCGGTCCCAGCGGTCGTAAGCCTCCAACCGCTCTTTGCAGCTCTGGCGAATATGTTCGCCGGACAGGTTCATGGCCTGGCCGGCATCCCCGCGTTGCACGGCGTCGAGGATCTCTTTGTGAAAGCGATAAATCTCGCGCAGTTGCTCAACATCGTGTCCCTCGCGCTGAGTGTGAAAGATGCGCATCATCAGGCGCGTATCCCGGACGACTTTGAGGATACGGTGGTTGCCGGCAGCCCGTAAAAGCAGCATGTGGAAACGCATGTCGTGATCGAGAAAGGCTCCCATCGTAGCCGCATCGAGGCGCTGGTTGCCTGTCTGCTCAAGTTCCAGCGCCAGCGCCGCAATCGTTTCGCAGACGGCGCGGAGTTTTTCCGAGTCGGCCTGCTGGAGACGTTGCCGCGCCGCTTTCCCGACGGCATACACTTCCAGCGCTTCCCGCAATTCGTACAGCTCGAGGATGTCGGCCCGCGTCGGCAGTTGCACCACCGTACCGCGTCCCGGCAGGTGTTTGAGGAAACCTTCCGCCGTTAGTTGTCCGACGGCCTCTCGAACCGGCGTTCGGCTGATGCCGATCGCTTTTGACAGTGGAACTTCCGAAATAGGTTCTCCGGCCGCCAACTCCCCGGAGATAATCTTCGACTGGATATACCTATAGGCGATCGCTTTGCGGGACTGGTCGGCGAAAGCCGTTGGAGACCGATCGGATGACCGGCTCGCTGCTCGCCCCTGCGCTGTCTGCATACCCAGAGTGTACGAAATTTCGGCCTGGGTCTCAACTGGGAATTGAGCTGCCTGCCTCTTGTATGCACTCAGTATATACTATCCTCCTGTGTGTAGCCAGAAGTGTATCGCGGAGGATGTGCAGCCGATGGGAGACGAAGTCATGTTCCTTGTGGCGAATGACGTGCGCCGGTGGGTCCGCGGAGCACGCCAGCGGGACTGGCGTGCTCCGGAACCGGTCCCGGCTGCTACCAACGCTGGGCGCGATCGCCACGGTCGCCACCAGAGGACGACCGGGTCTTGGGACGCGCTTCATTCACCGTCAACGCTCGGCCGGCCACTTCTTTTCCGTTCAGCGCCTCTATCGCCTTGCTCGCTTCCCCGTCATCAGTCATTTCCACGAAAGCAAAGCCACGGGCGCGGCCTGTCTCCCGATCTGTGATGACATTGATGTTCTCGACCTGACCGAGCGGCTCGAACAGCGTTCGCAGGTCGCTTTCCGTCGTTTCAAACCCCATATTGCCGACATATAACTTTTTCATGCGTTTCACCTCGTAGTTGAGTGTAATGCTTGACCGGTTCAGGAAACCGGTTTCCGGCATTTAGGTGGAGTCGAATTGGACCGGAAGCAAACTGGACGTGCGGATTGAATTCGAGCAAACCCGACTTCTCAAAACACCGTCCACACTATAGCACGTTGTGATAGGCAACGGGAAACAATCGGACGAGCGCGAACGGATGCGCGAAATGAGAGCAACGAGCGGTGTTCAGCCGCCAGAACGGCAATGGCTTGAATAAAAAGTTAGGCTCCTCTCCCAAAAGTGTGGCGACAGCAGAGGGAAGACCAGCCCGCGAAGCGGGCGCAAGAGTAAAGCCCATGGTCCCGCCCTGCGGGATGGGAATCAGTTGCAAGCGCTCACCCAGCCCCGGCCAGCCGGGGCGAAAGACCCAACGCCGGCGATTTCTCGGTTCCGAAACGGGTTCTCTTTGGGGCAGAAAGCGATCCATGCCGCCCTTCCGCGCTGCCCACGGACATCGAACGCCGTGAACCTCTCTTTCGCCCGCTTCGCGGGCTTCACCACCTCAACGATTTGATTCCCCTCCCGCAGGGCGGGACCATGGGCTTTATTCTCTCGCCCGCTTCGCGGGCTTTCACCTCCGCTCCCCGGCAGAACTGCCGCTTACCAACCGCCTTATGGGGCTGGCCACGAAAGCATGTCGGGTCTGGTAGGAACCGGGCGGTCCCCGTCTCAGCCAGAGGGCCGACTTCATTGAAGGAACAGCACCTCTGAAGCACGTGGCGCCTTTACACTTTTGGGATACGAGCCATAAGTTAAATCGTATGGGTCTTTTCTGAAGCACGTATCTTTCCGTCTTCAAAAGGCGTAGAGTGGATACATGCTTCAATACGTGGGATTCGCCGTTCTGCCTGCGACTCGCGAATACAGCTTTTCTGTTCTTGCCAAGGACAGTCCCGACCGTGCCTTCACTGTCGTTATCGATCACAGCGCTTTCCGGCACGGCCTCCTGAGGTATCAAGAAGCTCCGGGACTCTGCTACGGCAAGCTGCTGGCGGCTCTCGAGGCCGAAACAGGCGATTCCCCATTGTGCTCCCGACAGCGGGTGACCGAAGGGGAGGCGTCCGCGTACACGCTCTCTGGTCGCGCCAAGGGGCGGAAATGGACTGAAGAGGAGCGGCTGGAAGCGAGGAAACGCTTCAACGCCACCCGTGTGCAGCGGATCGCTCGCTGAAACTCATTGTCGGCCCTGAGGTGAGATCATGAACAAGTTCTCCAAGGTCGCGTTATTGCTCGAATGTCTTCTCCTCACGACTGCGCTTCTCGCACAGTTTGAAACCGCCGAGGTTCTGGGCACGGTGAAGGACCCGGCGGGCGGCCTCGTTCCCCAGGCATCGGTGACGCTCATCAACCAGGAGACCGGGATCCAGGTCAAGGTCAAGACCGATGAAAACGGGAACTTCAACTTCTTCAATGTGAAGGTCGGCCGTTACACGATCACGATCGAGCACGCCGGCTTTGCCAAGGCGACCGCCAAGGACGTGGTGGTCAACGTGAATGCGCGGCAGCGGGTCGATTTCACTCTCCAGCTTGGCGCTATCTCGGAGGCGGTGGAGGTCACGGGCGTGGCTGCCGCGCTCGAAACCGACTCCAGCGAACACGGCCAGGTGGTCCACAGGCAGCAGATCGTGGAATTGCCTCTCAACGGCCGCAATTATTCCGACCTGGCGTTGCTCACCACCAATGTGCATAGGTCGCCGATCGCCATGACCGAGACGGCGCCGCGCGAAGGGGCGTTCAACGTGAACGGGATGCGCAGCACCTATAACAACTTCCTGCTGGACGGGATGGACAACAACGCCTATTCCACCAGCAACCAGGGATTTTCCAACCAGGTGGCCCAGCCCTCGCCGGACGCCGTTGCCGAGTTCAAAGTCATCACCAGCAACTTCAGCGCGGAATACGGACGCGTAGGGGGCGCGGTCGTCAACGTCGTCATGCGCTCGGGAACCAATCAGTTGCACGGAAGCCTTTACGAGTTCGTGCGGAACACCAAGCTGAACGCGGTCGGCTTCTTCAAGCCGGCAACCGGTGTCAAACCGATCCTCCACCGCAACCAGTTCGGTGGAACGGTGGGCGGGCCGGTGATCAAGAATCGCGTCTTCTTCTTTGGAGACTACGAGGGTTACCGGCAGATCCAGAAGACGCTCTACATGGCATCGATTGCGAACATGAACGACCGCGCGGGCATTCTGCCGGTGCCGGTGGTCAATCCGCTTACCAAGATTGTCTACCCGGCGGGCACTCCCATGGCCATGATCCCGTTCGCCAAAAAGGTGCTGACGGAGCTGCCCGCCGTTCCCGCGGGCACCAATCGCGCCAACGACTACCAGCAGTTAATGCTGAATCCCAGGGATTACGCCGACAAGTACGACGCCAAGCTCGACGGCCAGATCAACAGCAAGATGACGGCTTTCCTGCGCTTCAGCCAGCGCAAGGACAACCAGTTTTATTCGCCTTACGTGGAAGGCCCGTCGGGCGGCTCCGGCAACGGCTACGTGCGCACGCTGAGCCAGGCGGCATCCCTCGGGTATACGTGGACAGTGACCACGGCCTCGCTACTCGAAGTCCGCATGGGTTTCACCCACCTGCGCGCGGGCAAAGCGCCCCCGTTCCTGGGCGGAGCCAGCATGGAAAGCCTATATGGAATCACCGGTCTCCCGACTTTTCCTGACTTGACGGGCGGGCTCAACACCCAGAACATCACCGGGTTTGGCACCGGAATCATCGGACGTCAGGCGACCAATCCGCAATTCCAGCACCCCACCACCTGGAACCCCAAGGCCAACTACTCGCGGATGAAGGGGCGCCACGTGCTGAAGATGGGCACCGAGATGCACGCCATCCACACCGAGGTCATGGACATCAATCCGGTGTATGGGTTGCTGGGCTATGCCGGTCAATTCAGCAAGCCCACTTGTGCGCAACTCGGACAAGCGGCCAACTGCACAATTGCGAATGACGCCGCCAGCTACAACCTGGCGGACTTCGCGTTCGGCCTTCCCAGCCAGATCCAGGCCGCCAACTGGCTGGTGGGCAACTATCGCCAGCGCGACTACTTTTTCTACCTTCAAGATGACTTCCGGGTGAACTCGAAACTCACCCTGAACCTGGGGCTGCGCTGGGAGTACGCATCGCCGCGCTGGGAGCGTGACAACGTGCTGTCGAACTATGATCCGCTCACCAACAGCATGATCACGGCGAAGAACGGCGGCGTATATGAGCGGACTCTCGTCAATCCTGATTACCGGGATTGGGCGCCGCGCCTCGGCCTGGCCTACAGCTTCAACACCAAGACCGTGTTCCGTGGCGGATACGGGATCAGCTACGTGCACATCAACCGCCTGGGAAGCGCGGACGAACTGGGCATCAACGGACCGCAGGTGGTGATCGCCACGGTGAACCAGTCCATTCCCGCCGGCGGTGACGTTCCTGCGTCCTTCCTGACGACGCTGAAAGCCTTCCCGCCGGGCCTCACCAGTCCGGCAAATTTCAACCCCGTGAACTCGAATGTCGCTTACATCCCGCGCGACACGCGGTGGCCCTGCGTGCAGACCTGGTTTGCTTCCGTCCAGCGCCAACTCATCAAGAAGTGGGTGCTGGAACTGGGCTACACCGGCAGCCACAGCCTGCGCATGCCGCTGCTTTCCGATTACAACGAGGCGCTACCCAACCTGCCCGGCCAGTCGCTGGGAACTCAGGCACGCCGGCCCAACCAGAAATTCGGCGCCATCACGTGGGTGAATCCCGCGGGCCAGAGCGTGTACAACGCGTTGTCGGCCCGCGTCGAGCATCGCTTCTCTTCCGGGCTGTACTTCGTCAACTCCTTCACCTGGGCCAAGGCTTTGGGCAACACCGAACAGGCGCTCGAGAACAACGTGACCGTCCAGAATGTTTACGATCTGAAAAACGAGCGCGGCCGCACCAGCTATGACGTTAAGTTCCTGAACGTCACCAGCTTGGTGTACCAGCTTCCATTCGGCAAGGGCAAGAAGTTTGGCTCGAGCTGGAACAGTGTGCTGGATGGGATCGCGGGCGGCTGGGAGATGAATACCATCAACACGGCCAACAGCGGCATGCCGGTGAACGTCACCTACACGCCATCGTCGGCGCTGGATGCCACCGGGCGTTTGGCCGAATATCGCGGCGTAGCCATGCAGCGCCCCAACCTCGTCGCCGATCCCACGCGCCCCAGCGGGGTTGCCATGATCGACCAGTACTGGAACAAGGCTGCGTTTGCCTTGCCGACTGCCTCCGCACCGTTCGGAAACCTCGGCCGCAACGCTCTGCGCGGGCCGAATTTCTGGCAATGGGACCTGGGAATCAACAAGCGTTTCAAGATTCCGGCACGCGAAGGAATGGCCTTGCAGTTCCGGTCGGAGTTCTTCAATGTCCTGAACCACACCAACTTCGGGTCGCCCAGTTCCGACATCACGAGTGCGGCGTTCGGAACCATTCGTTCGGCGCTTCCCGCGCGGCAGATTCAGTTCGCTCTGAAACTGCTCTTCTGATCCGCTGCGATTGGGAGTGCGGCCCGCCGCGGCGGGCTGCCGCTTGGTGGCAGGCGCCTCGAAAATTCGGCCTTGCCAGCGGTGCTCCCATTGTTTTTCGGCGGAATCGGCTCGGCAACCAGGCAGTCTTTCAACGAGGGGGACTGGGGACGATTTCTTTCACGCGGCCGACGATGCCGTTGTCCAGCAGCACTTTAATTCCATGAGGATGATGCGGTGAGTTCGTGAGGATTCGTTGAACGATGCCTTCCGTCAGCTTCCCTGTGCGCTGATTCTGCTTCTCGACTACACGCACTCTCATACCGGGTTGAATCAGAGATCGCGTTTGCCCGTTCATGGCATGATTATGAAACAAATGCGGCGCAAACGGGCTGCGTGTGGATTGGACGCCCGGGTCTGCGGACGAAGCAAGGGTCTTTCTGGCCGGTCGGACATGTGCCGCCGGCGTCCCGCCGGCAACCATCGGGCGATCGGAGGCCACATGGGGCCGGCCGCCGAGACGCCGGCGCTACAAGCTACCGGCGGGACGCCGGCGATACGATGTGGCATTTTCAGGACAGGTCCCTGTCGCGCACCGCGCGGCTGTTTCCTGCTTGCATACGTAGGGAAAAAGGTGTAGATGTTAGCCATTCAAGCGGCCCGTGCCTTCCAGCAGCACTCAGGAGGTGCTTATGCGGTCCCATGCGCTTCTCGGCTTCTTGTTTTCCTTCCTGCTTCCCTTCTCTCTTTTCGCCCAAAGCCCCAACGCGACCATCGTCGGCAGGGTGCTGGACCAGTCGGGGGCGGTAATTCCGGGCGCCCAAATCACCGTTCGCCACGTGGCAACGGGAGAGTTCCGTGAAGTCGTCTCCGACGAGAAGGGCGAATACACCGTCGCCCAACTGGCTCCCGGCGACTACCGGATCATGGTCCGAAAAGAGGGATTTCGGCGGCTGGACGAGCGCGGGTTGACGCTGGAAGTCAACCAGACCGTTCGGCTCGAGTTGCAACTGCAGGTGGGAGCGCTCTCGGAAGTAGTGGAAGTGACGGCATCCGTGCCTTTGCTGAACACGGAGAATCCGATGAAGGGCGACGTCATCGTCAGCCGTGAGATGGTCGATATTCCCCTGGACGGCCGCGACTTCTCCGATCTGGCCTTCCTGGTTCCCGGTGTCGGCGAGAAAGCGCAGGGCGGGCAGGGATCGAGCTTCGCGGTGAACGGCGCCCGCGCGGACAACACGAATTTCGTAATCGATGGGTTCAACAACCAAAACCTGCGCCTCGGCGGCCCGCAGGCCCGCCCCAACCTTGACGCCATGCAGGAATTCAAGATGCAAACCACCGGCTACACGGCCGAGTACGGCCGCCTGGCCGGCGGCACCATGAACATGGTGCTCAAGTCCGGAACCAACCGCCCTCACGGCACCCTGTTCGAGTTTGTGCGCAACGATGCCCTGGATGCGCGGAACTTCTTCGATCCCCAGAAGACCAAGCTTCGGCGCAACCAGTTCGGCGCCATGCTGGACGGCCCCGTTTATATTCCCAAGGTGTACAACGGGCGCGATCGCACTTTCTTCCTTTTCAGTTGGGAGAGCTACCGGCAGATTCTCGGCGACTCGCAACTGACGCGGGTGCCGAGTTTATTGGAGCGGCAGGGCGATTTCTCAAAATCGCCCGATGCCGATGGCAATCCCGCCAAACTCGTCGATCCGCTCAACGGCGCCGCCAATGCCTGCGTGTCCGGCAAGACCGGCAACTGCTTCCCCGGCAATATCCTCCCGGCCGCCCGGTTCGATTCCATCGCCAAGCAGATCATGCCCTACTATCCCCTGCCGAACCGCGCGGGTGTCAACAATTACTATGCCGTCGGGAACGATCCGGACAAGTGGGACAGCTTTCTGGCGAAGATCGACCAGCGGCTGAGCGGTTCCGACAGCCTGTCGGGGCGCTTCCTGAGACGCATGGACCACACTACGGATCCGTTCGGAGGGAGCGAGACGGGTCTTTTCGCGACTACCGCTCAGCCAACGCAGATGCTCGCGGGGTTGAGCTACACGCGGCTGTTCAGCCCCACCCTCATCAATGAGGCGCGCTTCGGCCTCACACGAAGCACTCAGCAGGAGGTCGGCAGCCTGATGGGCCACGACTACGCTGCCGACTGGGGTCTGGCTGGTTCGACCAAGGACCCTGCCTTGATGGGTTTTCCCCGCATTCAGGTCAATGACATGGCCGCCATCGGCGTTGAGAAGAATCAGCCCGTTCTTTTCGCTGTGAATAACTACCAGTGGGCAGACACACTCACCTGGGTGAAGGGCCGGCACTTGGTGAAATTCGGCGGTGATGTCCTGCGCAACCAGTTCTTCCAACCCTTTTACAACAACAACCGCGGCACGTACGTTTTCAATGGCTATTGGACCACGGTTCCGTTTGCGGATTTCCAAATCGGCATCCTGAACAAGTTCAGCAGGACGGTCGGCGGCAACCCCAATTACCTGTTTTTCACCAGCTACGGGGCGTTCGCGCAGGATGACTTCAAGGTAACGTCGAACCTCACCTTGAACATCGGTTTGCGGTACGAGTTGTCCAAACCGCCCGTGGAAAAATACGGGCGTTATTCGAACTTCATTCCCGAACTCGGGAAACTGGTTCTTGCCAGTGACGAGACCGTTCCCAACCTGCAGCAATACGTAGCGGACGTCGGGCTGACCGGAAAAGTAGCGCTGGGGCGCGACTACGGACTCCCGGGCGCGCTCGTATACACGCCTACGAAGTGCTTCGCGCCGCGCTTCGGCTTCGCCTGGCGGCCAACCGGGGGTGTGCGCACGGTGATCAGGGGCGGCTACGGCATTTTCTACGGCAACAATGTGTGGAATCCCATCCGCAAGGCCATGGGCGACGTCTTCCCCTTCAGCGTGGAGGAGGCGTACAACAAGGCCAATAAACAGCCGAAAAACCTGACTTTCCAAAACCCGCTCGGCGTCTCGAGCAAACTGGATGGAGTGCTGACGCCCAACGGGATGCAGCTTCATCCGGATCCCGCATATCTTCAGAGCTGGAACTTGACGCTGGAACGCGAGATCGGCAAGGCCATGGCCGTCGAGGTGGCCTACATCGGCTCGAAGGGCACGCACCTGGGAAGGTCAAGCAACATCAACCAGCCCATGCGGATTCTGGCGCTGCAGTTGTCGGGCGGCGGATTCCCGCGTCCCATCTCCGGATTCAACGACATCATCTACTACGCCTTCAATACCAACTCGATCTACAACGCCGGCCTCCTCACGTTGCGCAAGCGCTTTGCGCGCGGCCTCTTCTACCGCCTGAACTATGTCTACAGCAAATCGATCGACTACGGCTCGCAGATCAACGGCAACGGCGACGGCGGCGACGACCCCCAGGATCCGCGCAATCTGAGGCTCGAGCGTGGCCGCTCCGACTTCGACAGAGGCCACAGCCTCAGTACCATGTTCATGTACGACCTACCCCTCCGCCGGCACTTTCTGTTGAGCAACTGGCAGATTGGCGGGACCGGCCGTTTTCAGACCGGGCAGCCATTTACCGTCACCACCACCAGCTCGCAACTGGACCAGGGCGAGGCCAACCGGCCGGACCGCATCGCCAAGGGGACGCTGGCCAACCCCACCCCCGATATGTGGTACAACGTGTCGGCCTTCCGGCTGGTTCCCAACGGCGCGTACCGCTTCGGCACCTCCGGCCGAAATATTCTCGACGGGCCGGGGCTGATGGACCTGAACGTTTCGTTGATCAAGCGCATGCGGATCGCCGAAAGGTACAACATGCAGTTCCGGTGCGAAATGTTCAATGCTCTGAATCACCCGAACTTCAATCTTCCGGCCAAGGCCGTGAACGCGCCGGACGCCGGGATGATCACCAGAACGCGGAGCCCGCGCCTGCTCCAGTTCGGTCTGCGGTTGCAGTTCTAGCTATGCGCCGGTGGCGCGCTTGCGGGCGCGTTTGCGGGCCTTCCGGCCGCCGCCGGCGCCTGCTTGCTTGGCCTTCGCAGCCTCTTCGCTTCCCGGCCACGGAACGCCCAGGTTCTGGCTGCGTTCCTTCTGCCCGCCCGGCGCCCAGTCTTCGACGTCGCCCGTGGTGGACCGGTAATCCCAGGAGTCGCCGGTTTCCTTCATGAGGGCGGCCAGCCGCTTGTCCATCTCTTCCAGAAGCGCGCGCGATGCGCGGTCATCGACCAGGTTCTTCAACTGATGAGGGTCTTTGATGACGTTGGTGAGCAGCCACGGGCCCTTTGCCGTGCGGGCGTAAGAGTATTCGCGCGTGCGCAGCGCCCGCCAGCCGGGCCAGGGCACGTAAGCATAGGCCATTTCCAGGTAGACGTAATCGCGCGGCGGCCGCGAGATCTTGCCGGTCAGCAGCGGCGAATAATCAACCCCGTCGATGCCAGAGGCCGGTTTGACGCCGGCCAAAGCGGCCAGGGTGGGGTGTACATCAATGGTGCTGAACGGATGGTCGATCACTTGCCCCGGGCGAATCGCGCGCGGATAGCGGATCAGAAACGGGACGCGCGCCGAGGCCTCATGCGGCCAGCGCTTGGCTCTGTAACCGTGCGACCCAAGCATGTCTCCGTGGTCGGACGAATAGCACACAATCGTGTCCTCGGCGACGCCGGCGCGGTCCAGGGCCTCGAGGATTCGCTTGAACTCCACGTCCAGGCCCTCCACCATGCCGTAATAGTCGGGAAGAGAGGCGCTGGCGAACTCCTTGGGCCGGCCGTCAGGAACGTTGGGCGCCAGTTGCAGCCTGCCTTCGTAGTGCTTGCGAAATTCCGGCGGCGCCTTGTAAGGAGCGTGGGGCGGAAGCCAGGAAAGGACAAACACCCACGGCTTGTCGCCTCCCCCCTTTTCCTCGATGAAGCGGATGGTGCGGTCGGTGAGAAGCGTTGGCTTGTAGACCATCGTCTCGACCTCGCGGCCATTGGCGTCGCGAGACTTGACGCGCACAAAGTGGCCGTCCGCCGATTTCCCCTTCTCGCCGATCTGGTCCGCGGGGAAGCCCAGCGGCATGGAATCCTCGCTGCCATAACCCGCCGGCATGTGCCACTTGCCCGCGTAGCCGGTGACGTAACCCGCATCGCGAAACTGCTCGGCGAAGCCGCGGGCGTGGCGCGTGAAGCGCACCCCGTTGCTGGCCACACCGTGATGATGGGCGTACAGCCCGGTCATCAGGCTGGCACGATGCGGGCAACAAACGGGGGTGTTCGACATGGCCGCATCCAGCCGCGCCCCCTGCCCGGCAAAGCCGTCGAGCGCCGGGGTATGCACGTTGGGGTCGCCGTAGC
>JAPKYU010000348.1 GCA_026394175.1 Acidobacteriota bacterium
AGCGGGGCGAACTGGAGATCACCGACGTGAACAACCAGTACATCCAGGAGGACAGTCTGACGTACGACATTCTGGAGGGCTGGTGGACGGACGCGGGCACGTTCGAATCTCTGCGGCGGGCCACCAACCTGGTGGCGGAAACCGGCGCCAACAAGACAGATCTTTCAAAGCTGGGGGTCCGTGCAGGGGCGTGAGAAGCGGCCTGCCGGCGCTGCCCGCCGGGCCCGCAAAACGGTCTACTGCACCGCGGGAGGACCATAACCCGAGGCGTGCTGCTGTTTCCATGCCCAGGCCGAGCGAACGATATTCTTCAGATCAGAGTGGCGGGGATGCCAGCAAAGCTCGCGGGCGATCTTCTCTGAACTGGCCACCAGCACCGCCGGGTCGCCCACCCGCCGCGGGGCCGTTCTTACAGGGAAATGCCTACCTGTCACTTCGGCAACGGCATCCAGCACCTTACGAACCGAATGCCCCTCGCTGTGGCCGACATTGTAGACGGCGCCCTTGACCACGGGAAGTGCATTCAACGCCAGGACATGCGCCTCCGCGATGTCCAGGACATGAACATAATCCCGGATGCAGGTGCCGTCGGAAGTAGGGTAGTCGTCTCCGTAGATGGCGAACTCAAATGCCTGGTCCAGGGCCGCGTTCAGCAACCGCGGGATCAGATGAGTCTCCGGCTGGTGATCCTCGCCCAGTTCGCCGTCCGCCCCGGCGGCATTGAAGTACCGTAGCGCCACGTACCGCAGACCGTAGGCGCGATGGTACCAGTGGAGGATGTTCTCGAACATCAGCTTCGACTCCCCGTAGGCATTGATGGGCCGAAGGGGATGATCCTCGGTGATGGGCGTCGACACCGGTTCTCCGTAAACAGCCGCCGTAGACGAAAAGATGAAATCATTCACCTCGAGCTCCAATAGCAGATGCAGGAACTGGAGCGCTTTTTGAACATTAATCTCGAAGTAGTACCGGGGATCGGTCATGGATTTCTCGACCAGGGCGGCAGCCGCGAAGTGCATGACGGCGGCGACGCCCGTGTCTTTCACAAGCTGTCCTATTGTCCTGGTATCGGCGAGGTCGGCCTGCACGAAGACCGCGCCCCGGGGCACGGCTTGACGGTGGCCGGTGCTCAGGTCGTCGATCACGGCCACCTTGTGTCCCGCGGCCAACAACTGTTGGGCGCAAACACTGCCGACATAGCCCGCGCCGCCCGTCACCAGAACGTTCATGTCTCCATCCTTAAATCCCCGCTGCCGTTCGCTCGCGGGACCTGCCAAGCAGCGAACGAACATAGAGCAGCGGACCGCAGAGCCACAGCAGGGGCAGCGCCCAGCGCGGAATCATGTTGGGGGATCCCGGCGCGGCGCCGCTTCCGCAGCGGGCCACGACGGAGCGCCTTCCAGCAGAATTTGAGCAGCGCAGTGCGGTAGCCGGGCTCTTCGACCAGCAGCAGCGTGAGATACGCGGTCAGGGCGATGGTGTCGGCAATCTGGTGCCGGCGATACTCGCTTTCGGCCCGCAACAGCGGATGGCTGACGACCGCTTCGGGAGTGTAAACGACGCGGTAGCCCCGATCAATCAACGAGAAAAAGGCGTAGTGTTCTTCCGCGCCTCGCAGGGCCGCTCCTCGTCCCAACCGTTCGTCGAAGCCGGGCCAAACGTCGAACGCCCTTCGACGGAAGGCCATATTCATGCCCGCGCCGATGCTCCCGGAAGTCGCCAAGTCAAACCATCCGGGCGTTTGCCTGTCAACGGCCAGCCGCTCGCCGACAGGGCCGTCCGCGCACTCAGGTGAAAAGCGGGAAGGGGCGCCTTCAGACACCGGACCCAGGAAGTTGGTTCGGCCCGCGACCGCCATCACCAGGGGATCTCCGAACTGAGCGACGAGGGCATCCAGCCATTTCGCCTCCGGCAGCGCGTCGTCGTCGATGTAGGCGATGATCTCGGCGTCCGTCATGCACGCCCCGTGATTGCGCGCATGACTGAGTCCGCCCCGGGGAGCGGCCACACATTGCCTATTCCAGCGGGCGGCGACCTTCTGGGTTTCGGCGTCGCCGCAAGTGTTATCCACGATGAGGACATCAAAATTGGGATAGGACAGGCCGGCCAGCGCCTGCAGGCACCGGTCGAGGTGCGCCGTCCGGCGACGGGTGCAAATCAGCACTGTACACCTGGGAAAAGAGGCCTCGTCCATGTTCAAAGTCGCGTGATCGCTGGTGCCGCCCGTTGCCCGGGGGCCCGAACAAGTATATTACCGTAACCGGACGCCTGAAAGGCAGTCGCCGGTTCTCGGCAGTTTCGGAACTCTCGGGCGGGAAAGCAGCCTCCCGGGATCAGATTTTCCAGGCGACGGCCTTCAACGAATTGCCCCAGCGCCCGAATAAAACATTCGCCACATAGAAGAAAAGCCGGAACAGCGAAAACATCGGTTGGCGCGCAAACAGGCGGTAGATGCGGAAAGTCCAGGGCTGGTAATAAACCAGGTCCTGCCTCATGACCGAGCCGCGGACGTTCTCCTCGCTGAAAAGCCGGCGCAACTTGTCGGTGCGCAGCCGATACACGTAATTGCCTGCCTCTTCGTAGTCGCCGGCCAGTCCCACCTTGAGGGCCAAACGGGTCAGGGGGGCGTCGGCGGGTTCGACGATCACCGCCGCGGTCGAGCAGACGCGCAGCATCTCTCGGACGCCGCGATAGGCATCGGGCAGATGATGCAGGCCGTCATGCACGAAAGCCACCTGGAAGGCGCCAGGAGCAAACGGGAGCCTCTCGGCGTCGGGCCACCACCAGCTCGTAGCGGGCGCCATAGCGGTTGGCGCGCTCCCGGGCCCGCTGCAGCGCCTCCAGCGACAGGTCGGTGGCCACCACCTTCAGGCCCTGTTGCCACAGGAATTCGGATTCCATGCCGGACCCGCAGCAGACAACCACCGCTGTCTTGCCGTGGCCGCTGCCTCCCGGCAGATGCCGAATGGCTATCTCCAGGGCGGTCCGCAGCTTGAAGTCCAGCAGAAAGCGAACCGGGCGAGAGTAGCAACGGGGGCGGGCTATCTCCTCTTCGGCATCCACCGACTCGCGATAGTATCGAATCTGCTCTTCTCGCTGCTGTGTAGCCATTTGCCAGCCAGTCTATCCCTCCGCTTTGCGAAGCGGGCCTGAAGGCGGGGGTGCCCGCCAGTCACAACCAAGGGGGGCGACGGTTGGGATTCAGTACATTCTAAAAGAAACCGGCGCGGCCGTCCAGGGAACCGGCCGGAGATTGTTGGTAGCATACGAATTGTCCGGTCGAATTAGCACACGATCTGTCCGCTTGAGCGGGAATCGGGTCAGACTCCAAGGCGGGGGTGAGAATGGAGTGGATTCCGAGAGCCGCAGTGGAGCGGGCAATGAAGATTCAGGAAGTGATCTTGCGAGCGGTGGGGAAACGGATGACATGGTGGCAGGCAGCCGAGATCATCGGGGTGACGGACCGGACGATGCGGCGGTGGAAAGAGCGCTACGAGGAACAGGGGTACGACGGGTTGTACGACCGAAGGCTGGGGAAGCCCAGTCCGAAGCGGGTGCCGCTGAAGACCGTGGAGGAGGTGCT
>JAPKYU010000606.1 GCA_026394175.1 Acidobacteriota bacterium
GGCTACGCGCCCAAGTTCTGGCCGCGCCGGCAGGGCTTCCAGGAGTATTTCGGTTTCCTTTCCGGCAATATCGGCTATTACGAGCACCTCTATCACGGCGAGAAGTTCATGTACCGCAACGAGACGCCGGAAGATCCGCCCGGGTACATGACCGAGTTGCTCACACGCGAAGCGCTGGCCTACCTTGAGCGCCACCGCAGCCAGCCGTTCTTTCTGTACCTGGCGTACAACGCGCCGCACGCACTTTTCGAGGCGCCGGAACAATGGGTGAAGAAGGCGCGCGGCGAGATGAAGCCGGCCATGATCGAATGCCTCGATGACGGCATCGGGCAGGTGCTCGGCCAACTGAAGAAACTGGGACTGGAGGACAATACCCTGGTCTTCTTCATGAGCGATAACGGCGCGCCGCCGGACGCCAACGGCAGCAACAAGCCGCTGAGCGGTTGGAAAGGCCAGGTGCGTGAGGGCGGCATCCGCGTACCGGCCATGGCGCGCTGGCCCGGCCGCATTCCCGCCGGCGTTACCTGCCGGGAACCGTTTGTCAGCTACGACCTCTTCCCTACCTTTGCGACGGCCGGCGGCGCCGCCCTGCCGCCAGGCGTCCGGCTGGATGGCAAGAACGTCCTGCCGGTGCTCGAAGGCAAGGGCAAGTCGCCGCACGAGGTGATTTGCTGGGGCTATCGCGGCGCGTTCGCCGCGCGGCGAGGCCGCTGGAAGCTGCTGGTTGAAAAGGGCAACCAATCGCAGTTGTTCGATCTGGAAACCGATATCGCCGAATCGAAGGACCTCTCGGGCGAGCGGCCCGACATGGTCAAAGAGCTGAGCGCCCGCCTCGCCGACTGGCGCGCCGGCCTGCCCGCCTCCGGCCTGGCCGACGTGCAGCGGAAAGGGACAAAAGCAAAAGCAGGGAAAAAGGAGAGCTAACCACGGCTAAACCGAGTTATCGCGAAACCCCACCGTTCAATTTTCTCGGCCTTCCGCCGGACCTGGCCGACTACGGCCGCTCGGCCGCCGTGGTCTGGCCGGTGCCCCTGGAACGAACCACCAGCTATGCGGCGGGGACGGCCGGCGGGCCGCAGGCCATTCTCGACGCTTCCCGGCAAGTCGAAACCTACGACGAGGAACTGGAAAGCGAACCGTGCCGGCAAGGGATTCACACGCTTCCCGAGATGGATACCCGCCACGGCCAGCTCGAGGAGTTGCTGGGTTCGCTCCGGCGCGCCGCCGCCGACCTGCTCGACGACGGCAAGTTCTTCCTGGCGCTGGGCGGCGAGCACTCGCTGACTCCGCCGCTGGTGGCCGCCTGTGCCGCAAAGTTCCCGGGGCTTTCAGTGCTCCAGATCGATGCGCACGCCGATCTGCGCGACCAGTACGAGGGATCGCCCAACAGCCATGCCTGCGCCATGCGCCGGGTCCTGGATGTCTGCCCGGCGGTGCAGGTCGGCATCCGCAACATATCGGCGGAAGAGGCCGAGGCGCTTCCCCGCCTGGCGACCCGCGTTTTTTGGGCCCGCAGCCTGCACGGCCGGCCGGCGGCCGAGTGGGTTCCCCAGGTGCTCTCGGCGCTGACCGACACCGTTTACCTGACGGTGGACATCGACGGGCTGGACCCCGCGCTGGTGCCGGCCACGGGGACGCCGGAGCCGGGCGGGCTCGGCTGGTACGACACGCTGGCGCTGCTTCGCGCCTTGTTCGAGCGCAAGCGGGTGGTGGCCGCCGACCTGGTGGAGTTGATGCCCCGGCCCGGCCAGCACGCCTCCGACTTCCTGTGCGCCCGCCTCGCTTACAAGATCATCAGCTACCGCGTGTCGCTCGGCGGGTGGAAACTGAAAACTGAATGCTGACAACTGCCATGAAACAGCCGAAAGTGTGTGTCCTCGGCCCGGGCAACATGGGCCGCATTATCATCCAGCGCCTCGTCCACGAAGGGTATTGTGAGGCCCGCAACTTCTCGGTGAGCAAGACGCGCACGCCCGAGCAACTGCTCGAGCATTTCCCGGGGATCCGCATCCTGCAGGACAACGCCCACGCCGTTCGGGGCGCCGACGTGGTTCTGCTGGCGGTCAAGCCGCAGATGTTCGCTGAGGTCGCCCGGGAAATCCGTGACGCGCTCACGGCCCGGCAATTGGTCATCTCGATCATGACCGGCATCGACATCGCGGCTATGGCGCGCCTGCTCGGGCACAAGAAGTTGGTGCGATGCAGCACCAACATCGGCATCGAGGTGGGCCGCGCCGTCACCTTCTGGACGGCGCAGGGCTGCAAAGAAGCCGACCTGGCAGCGGCCCGCCAGATCTTCGCCCGCTGGGGCCGCGAAGTGTACACCCAGCAGGAGAAGCACCTGGACATCACCATCGTGGGGGTGGGCAGCGCCCCGGCCTTCATGGCTTACATTATG
>JAPKYU010000509.1 GCA_026394175.1 Acidobacteriota bacterium
TTTCCGGTACACGTCGCGCAGGAAGGCGCCCTCCATCAGCTCCGCGCGGCTTTTGTTTTCGCCGGCCACTTTCTCGCAGGCCAGGCGCACCACCTCCCCAACAATGGCGGCGGGAATGGCCACTACGCCGTCGTAATCGGCAAAAATCAAGTCGCCCGGAGAAACCACGATTCCCCCCGCACAGACCGGCAGGTTGCTGTCCACCACCATGCCGCGGCCCTTGGAATCCACCGGCTTGATCCCGCGGGCAAACACGGGAAAGCCAAGCTGCTGGATCTTTTTCACGTCCCGCACCAGCCCGTCCACCACCGCGCCGCGTGCGCCCCGCGCCCGTGCCGCCGTGGAGAGCAGTTCGCCCCAGGGCGCGTTGCGGCGGGACTCCCCCGTGCTGATGACCACCACTTCACCGGGGAGAATGCTGTCCACGGCCTCGATTTCCTTGCCGTAGGGGTCCGGGGGCGTGTAGAACACGTCCGCGTAGGCGATGGTGCGCGCCCACCCGCAGAAACAGGCCTCGGGCGAAAGAGGCCGCAGGGCTTCGCTCATAGCCTGCTCGTGATAGCCGAGCTCGTCCAGGCTGTCGGCCACCACAGCCGTGTACAACTGGGTCTCCACGCGAGTGAACAGGTCCAGATCGGCGGAGCTTTTGGGCAACGAAGCAGCGTTTTCCATAGCCACAGTGTCCCCAGACTCTACCATCGCAGGATCGGGTTGCGAACCGAAAAAGCCGGTATACTCGCGCTCATGTTCAATAGCGTGAACGCAAGTTCGACGCCCGCGCCCGCGCTGTCCCGAGGGCTTGCGATCCTGGAGCTTCTGGCCGAATCCAGGCGGGGGCTGACGCTGTCGGAGATCGCGCGGCGCCTGTCGTTGGCCAAAAGCTCGACCTACCAGTTGCTGAAATGCCTGGAAAACCGCAGGTACGTCCATTGCAGCGCCAGAACCGGGCGATACCTGTTCGGCTTGAAGCTTCTCCATCTCAGCCGCATGGCGCTGCACTGCACCGCCGTCGGCACGGATGAGCACGGCCCGGCTTGACGCGGTCTCAGAGGTCCAGCACCACCGACGTCGGACAGTGGTCGCTGGCTTCCAGGTCGTTGTTTTTCATCGAGGCCAGGCGCGGGCCGGCGTATTGCTTGCACTTCTTGCTCAGCCCCTTCCGGAAGATCTCCGTGTCCAGGACGCGGGGCGCCAGCCGGCCATCTATGAGGATGTAGTCCAGCCGACTGACCTTACGTTTCGACGAATAGTAATGAGTCCAGCGGTCCTGGTCGTTCAGCCCGGCGAACGGATCGTGCAGAATCGGCAGCGTCACCAGCGGATCGAGCGACTGATCATAGTCGCTCTGCTTCACGTCGATGTTCAGGTCGCCCATCACAATGGGAAATTTGCCCTGGTTTCGCGCCGTCGCGGCCAAAGCTGCGACGCGGCCGGCCTGGCCCAGACGCCTGGTGGTGGAAGCGGGCTTGTTGTCCTGGGCCTTGAAGTGGTTCACGAGAAACGTCAGCACCGTCTGGCCCACGCGAACGTCCGCCTCCAGGCAATCCCGCGAGAAGGCGGCCTGGGCCGCGACTTTGGTATCCAGCCGGTTGCTCTTGTCCAGGTATCCGCCGCCGGCCGCGTCATCGACGTGAGTGCGGATTTCCAGTATCTCGGCACTGACGCCTTTCCTCACCAGGAACCCGACATCGATCCCCCGCGCGTCGTTGCCGTCAATCAGGAGGATCCGGTCGAAGGCGTTTCCCAGGTACTTGCCGTTGAACAGCCGCAAGGTGGCCAGGTTCTCGACTTCCTCCACCGCTAGTATCTGCGGATCGGTCTCCAGGATGGCGTTGGCGGTGTTCTTTCGCTGCTCCTGGCTGATGGTCGCGGGCTTTATCTTCCCGCTGCGGCCAGACTCGAGCGTGACGACCTCGGGAATCTGCAATAAGTTCTCATAGTTGGCGACCTGCCCGGTCGGCGGCTTATCCAGAATCCGGTAGCGGCCGAACAGGTTCTCGCAGTTGAATGTTGTGATGCGTAGTTTCATTCCCCTTTCCTCCTATCTGGCCGCATTATAAACCCTCGAACGGCAGGGAAAAACGGCAGCGGATCAGTTCAGCTTGCGCTGGCGGATCTGGCGAAATAGGGCCTTGAAGCAGGCCGCCGCCTCGACCGCGGCCACGTTGGGCTCCGCCGGCCGTTCGCCGAAGTAGGCACGCGCGAACGGCCCGAAGCCGCACCAGGTCGTCTGTAGAACGCCCTGCATGCGGCCGGCGATGGCGCCGGTGGCCTGCGCGCGCACGGCCTCGATCTGCTCGAGTTGGGCCAGGGCCACGTCGGCTTCCCGCCAGGGCGAGGAAACCACCGGGAAACCCTGCACCGCGAAATAGGCGGCGGTGGGCAGCGCGCGGTGGTAGTGCCAGTCGCAGATGACCACGTCTTTGGGGATCTTGCCGATGGCGGCGTGGGTGCCGTTTTGGCTGGCGTCCCATTTCCCGATGCCGGTCAACTCGCCGTCCAGCAGGCGGTCGCCCCAGATCCACAGTTTGCGGCCGGTCTTCGCCAGGTGGTCGTGAATGGCGCTCACTTCACCGGCGAAGAGTTCCGCCTTGTCCTTTCCTTTGCAGCGCGGGCAACTGTCTTCGCCGATGAGGAAGACTTCGTCCATGCCGGCGTGGAATGCGTCGGCGCCCGCGGCCTCCGCCAGTTCGTCGATAAGGTCGAAAACCACATCGTGCACGTTGGGGTGCAGCGGGCAGTAGCTGCGGCAGTAAATGCCCTCGTTGTTCGGGTACTGGCCGGGCGTTTCGTCGAACTCGGGATGCGCCCGGAGCAGGGCGTGGGTCGTCTTGGCCCAGGACTGGTGGCCCAGCAGGTTAATTTGCGGGATGAAGCGGACGCCTGCCTTCTTGCAGGCCTCGGCGATGGCCTGCACGTCGGCCTTGGAAAGCCCGCGGGGATCGGCAAGCTCGGGCCGGCGCGTGAACTGATATCCGTACCCGAACTCCATGACCAGCGTGTTGACCCCTTCCTTGGGGAGCGCGTCGCGGATGAAACGCAGGCACAGGGCCATGTCTTCCGGCCTCGGCGTGCTGACGTGAAGACCGCGGACGGGCCAGGGCTCGGCGGCCCAGGCGGGCGCCAACGCCGCAAGGTAGAGGAGCAGAAAAACGGGCATTCGTGGCATGGGAAGGATTGTATCGCGAGCGGCGGGCGAGAATCCCACCCGGCTGACCCGATGACGGCATTCATTCGCTTTCGGGAAGTTTTTGGGCCTTGCTCGCCGCCGATCGGATAATGAGAATAAGCAGGTGCATCTCATGCGCGTGGCCATAGCACAGGGAGGCGGTCCGACGGCCGTCATCAACGCCAGCCTGTACGGTGCGGTGGCGGAGTTGACGGGAGCCCGCCGCCGGTCCATGGAAATCTGGGGCGCCCAGGGCGGCATCCTGGGGGTCCTGAAGCAGCGCTGGCTGGATTTGCGTAAGCCGGGCCGGCGGGCGTGGGCGGGGATCAGCAGAGCGCCCGGCGCGGCGCTCGGCTCCTGCCGCAAGATGCTGAACCGCGAGGAGGCGGAGGCGGCGGTGCGCATCCTGCAGGCCCAGGATGTCCGCTATTTCTTTTATATTGGCGGCAATGACTCGATGGACACGGCCCTCAAGATGGCCGACGCCGCCGCGGCGCTTCATTACGAACTGCACGTCGCGGGCATTCCCAAGACCATCGACAACGACCTTCCGCATACCGATCACTGTCCGGGCTTCGGCAGCGCGGCACGGTATTTCGCGCAGAGCGCCATCGATCTTGGCGCCGACATTCGCACCCTTCCCACCCCCGTCTCCATCCTGGAGGTCCTGGGACGCAATACCGGTTGGCTTACGGCGGCAACGCTGGCGGCCAGGAAAGATCCGGACGACGCTCCCCAGTTGATCTACGTTCCTGAAGCGCCGCTTTCCCGACGGCGGTTCCTGGCCGACATCCAGGCTGTGTACGCGCGGCAGGGTTGGGTGGTAGCCGCGGTTTCCGAAGGCGTGAAGGATGAATCCGGCAGGAGTTGGAGCGCTCCGCGGGCCGGCGCCGCCGTGGACGGGTTCGGGCACGCCTTGCCCGGCGACGTGGCCGCGACCCTGGCCGGCATGGTCACGGCCGAACTGGGACTGCGCGCCCGCAGCGAAAAGCCCGGGGTCTGCGGCCGCGCCTGCGCGCTGATGGTTTCCAAGGTGGACCGGGCCGAAGCCGAGGCCATTGCGCGATTTGCGGTGGCCTGGGCGCTCAAAGGGAATACGGCTTTCATGGGCGCCATCGAACGCCGGGCCAGCCGGCCCTACAAGGTTGCCTACCGGCCCGTGCCGCTTGACGCTGTTGCCAACGTGGAAAAACCGCTTCCCCAGGAGTACCTGCCGCCGGAACAAAACGACATCAGGGATTCGTATCGGTCCTACGTCGAGCCGCTGCTGGGTGGAGCGCTGCTCCGCTACCCGCGGCTACAATGACTCAGGAGGAGGGCGGACCGGTGGGGGAAAGAAACGTGTGACCGCCGGCCGGCATGGCCGAGGCGGTCGCGAAGCGACCGGGTGAGAGTAGCCCGCCGTTGAAACAGCGGGCTGGTATCATTGCGTCGCTTCGCGACGCGCGGGCCTACCCCAACTTTCGCAGTTCGGGTCGATTTCCAGCAAAATTCGAGGCTGATCGCGCCATAACTGCTTCTCTATCAATCCGTGCTGCTGCAATTGCGCTTGTAGTGAAGACCTACCCTGTTTCGCGCTCAGGGCGCAGCACTTCGGGCGCCGGCCACGGCCTGCCGCACCCAGGCCAGGCTGTCCTCGATCATGGGGCCGCCCTGGCCCTCGCACTCAATGCTGAGCACGCCATCGAAGCCGCTTTCCGCCAGCAGCGCCAGGCAGCGCCGGATATTGTTCGCGTTGACGCCCTGGCCGACCGCGCAGTGGCTCACGGCGATCCCGGTCAGCTCACCGCGCGCGGCGGCGGCCAGACTGGGGCTGACGTCCTTGATATGGACATGGCTGACCCGGCCGGCGAAACGAGCCAGGAATTGGACCGGGTCCTGGCCGGCGATGAAGGTGTTGCCGGTATCCATGTTCATGCCCAGATACGGCGAGTCAACGAAGGCCAGCATTTCCGCCATGAACTCCGGCTTGGTGGTGTAGTACCCGTGGGGCTCAATGTTGATGGTGATCTCGTAGGCTTCGGCCACGCGCAGAATCTGGCGATAGATGCGCCGCATGTGCTCCATGGCCTCGCGGTCGGTCATGGCCTGGGGACGGTTGCGGTCGTCGGTGGTATCGATGCGGGGGCAGCCGGCCAGTTTCGCCCAGCGCATGGCGTGCAGCACATATTCCACGCCCAGCGTGGCGCCCTCGGGCAGAGACAGCGGAAAGGCGGCATCGAGCTGCGACAAATGCACGCCGCAGCGGTCCATCTTCTTGCGCCACAGCACCGGGTCTTCCCACAGCGCGAGATGCGGCTGGTAACCCAGACCGTGGATCCAGCTTACGCCGTCGATGGCGCCGCATTCGATGTAATGCAGCCCGTTTCGTGCGGCCCACTGGAGGCACTGCTCGAAGTTCCAGTAGGCGCTGTTGAAGGCGTCGGTGTGAAAGCCGATGTGCATAAACTCTGTCTCCCTATTTGAACCACCAAGGCACGAAGGTCACGAAGTTCACAAAGGGCAAGCCCTTTGTCTCCGCATCCCGAGTGATGAATCCGCGGCTTCCGCGGATTATGGCAGATTCAGGGCCATGGGACGCCGATGAGCGCAGAAAAAAGGCAAATCGAGCCGCCAGCAAACCTGACCAGGGGCCGGTCCCGCCCTGCGGGATGGTCCGGGTTCCCGCCGCGGCGGGCGTCCCATTTCCCTGTTCTGGGACCGGCCATCAGGTCTCTTGTCCCTGCGGCTGCAGGCTGGTAGACTCTCTCGCGTCATGGCCTTGTTCTCCCGTCCCAGTCCGGAGAAGGTCCGTGCGGCCGTGAATCTTCGCCGGGCCTCGCCGGAGTTGCGCTTCCGCGACCTGTTGCCGGGCATCGACAACACGCGCCACGACGTCCACCTGAGTCCCGCGTTCGTCGGATTCTGCCGCGCCTACGTCGTCAAGCTTTTCGTCAAGCACAGC
>JAPKYU010000622.1 GCA_026394175.1 Acidobacteriota bacterium
GGACGATGCCATTCAGGCCCTGGCACGGGCCTATGAATCGCTGCAGGTCAGCCAGTTTCTGAGTTACTTCGACCAGCAGAATTATTCCGGCTACGCGTCGCTGGAACAAACCATCAGCCAGTCGTTTGCGAACATTGCCGAGAACCGCGTGCTGGTGCGCAAGGCCAACGGCACGGTTTCAGGAGACGCGGCCGTTTACCAGGTGGAGTTTGAAATCCGCTTTCTGCCCAAAAACTCGGCCCTGCCGCAATCCGGCGTGCCGGGCATGAGCCCCAGCGCTTCGGCGCCGCCGATGCTGGTTCCGATGCGCAGCGGCGTCCGCGCCGCGGCCGTGTCCAGCATCAGCGGCAGCACCGGGGCGGTGGCCACCTATGTGACCCTGACCGGTCTGACCACCCCCATGACGCTGTTCGTCAACACCGGCGCGGGAACGGCATACAGCTTCAAGGACCTGCCGGTGGGCAGGTATGTGCTCACGCCCAGCCGCAATGGCTTTACCTTCAACCCGGCCAGCAGGACGGTGGACCTGCCCGAAAGCGGGCTGATGGACGTGGATTTCACGGCCACGGGGTTGACGCAGGTGGTGCGCGAGACCGTTACCGTCCAACTGCAGTACATTCCGAACGCAAGCTGGCACATCAGGAACCTGAGCGGCCCCATGGGCTCGGCCGGCCTGGTCGGGGTGCCCGGAGTCGGCAAACCGGACGCGGGCGGCGGCGGCGGCGGCGGATCGGGCAACGTCGCGATCGCGGATTTCGATGTGACGGCAGCGCCGCAGAACCTGCCGCCCATCGCCCGCGGCGGCGGGGGCACACCGGTTACCGTGACCGTCAGCCCGCTGAACGGCTTTACCGGCACCGTCACTGTTTCCTGGACGGCGGGCGCGGGCATCACCGTAACCCCTGCGACCCAGGCGGTTGCGGTCACCTCGGGCCCCGCCACCCAGGCATTCACGGTGAGCGCCGGCGCCAACGCGGCGCTTGGCAACACCGGCATCCAATTCTTCGCCGCGAGCGGCAACATCAAGAAGCAAGGCGCCAACACCGTCACCGTCTACGGGCTTACGGTGTCGCAGATCGGAGGGGCGGTAAACATCTTCGCCGGCGGCTTCACGGCGCAGTTGCAGATCAAAGTCGATACCGCGCCAACCGTCACCACACCGATTACGGTTTCCGCCTCGGGCCCGGGAATCACTTCCTCCACGGCAACCGTCAACGGCAACGGCACGGCCTCATTGACGCTGACTTCCTCGGGGCCGGACACCGGCGCGACCACGGTCACGGTGACGGCTTCGGGCGCGGGCATTCCGAGCGCGACCCTTGCCGTCCCTGTCACGCGTGTCGCTCCTTTCACACTGAGCGGAGGCGGCGCGGTCAGCTTCGTGGCCGGCTCTGGACCTGTGGTTGTCACCGCGCCGGCCATCGGCGCGCTGTCGTTTGCGCCGACTTCCGTCACGCTCACCTCATCCGGGACGGCGACCTTCTCGGTGACGGCGGCCGCCGAGTTCACGGGAACCGGGACCTTCACGGCCACCGCCGGCAGCTATTCGGCAACCGGCTCGGCGAGTTTCAGCGTCCAGCCGGCCCTCGAATTCACGGTGACGGGCGGCAGCATCGCGGTGATGGCCGGCCAGAGCGGCGCGGTCTCGGTGAACATCACCCAAACCAAGGGCACCCCGGTCCAGTTCTCGGCCAGCGTGTCGGGCGTCAGCGGCAGTATCTCGGTTTCGGGCGGGGGCAGCGTGATGGGCGGCGGCACGGTTACGTTTACCGTCAACGTGCCCCAGGGAACGGCCGCCGGCACCGCCAGTTTCACGGTGCAGGTTACCGGCGGTACCATCACTCGCACCGTCACGGTTGCGGTGAGCATAACCGCCCAGCCGCCGGTGGCTTTCAGCCTGAGCGGCGGCAGCATCACCCTGGCCGCGGGCGCCAGCGGCACCGTGTCGGTAAGCGTCTCGCAAACCTCCGGTCCGACCGCCGCCATCAGCGTTTCAGTCGGCAGCTTCGATTCGTCCAAGATCTCGGTCAGCGGCGGCGGAACGGTGAGCGGATCAGGCAGCGTGACGTTCCGCGTGACGGCGGCGCCGGGACTCCCGGACACCAGCGCGTCGTTCACCGTGATCGCCTCCTCGGGAACCGTCACGCAAACAGCCACGGTCGGCGTATCCATCACTTCCATCGCGGATTTCACGATTTCCGGCGGCAGCGTTTCGGTGATGGCCGGAGGCCCGCCCGTTCCGGTCAGCGTGCAGGTGAGCCAAACGGTAGGCATCCCGCTTCCGATTTCGGTGTCGGCCAGCACCGTCACGGGCCCGATCGCGGTCAGCGGCGGCGGTTCTGTGACCGGCACGGGATCGGTGACCTTTAACGTAACTGCCCCGGCCAGTGCCGCGGCGGGCTCGGCGAGTTTTGAGGTGGTCGGCAACCTGGCCGGCATCACGC
>JAPKYU010000138.1 GCA_026394175.1 Acidobacteriota bacterium
GTATCACGCTACTTTCATGACCTGACTTATATTCCAGGCTTCACCTACTGGATCAGCAATGGCCCGGAAGAGTTTTTCATAGTCCAGGAGGGACAGTTCGGGAACGGCCTGGCCAACACGGACGTGGATGGATACAACTGGCTGGTGCTGAATTGGCCCAAGCTGGAGCTTCAGGAGATGAAGCAGGTGGCGAGGAACCAATGGCCTTCCGGAGAAACCCCGCAGGAGCTGGCGTTAAATCAAGGCTCGCATGGATCTCTCGAGGCCATGTGGTTCATTTCTCGGACGTATCAGGATTACGTGTGGACCCAAGACCGCGAGTTTCTCGATTTCATGTGGCCCTACGTCAAGAAGACAATCCAGTACACGCTGGAACGTGAACTTGATCCGGAAACGGCATTGGCGAAAGTGGATTTTGAGGGGGTAAACAGCTACGACTCGTGGCGCATGGATGGGTTTACGGCCTACGGGAATTCCCAGTGGCTGGTCGGTCTGAAGATGGCGGAAAAGATGGCCGCCATTCAGGGGGAGCATGCGCTGGCGCGCCAATACCAGGGGCTTTTCGAGAAGGCGCGGTCGAGCTTCATCGAAAAACTGTGGGTTGATAGCGGGAAGTGGGGATATTTCAAGCTTTGCACGGGGAGGGTCTGGGACGCGGACGCATCGATGCTGGAGCAGTTGATTGGCGTCTACTGGGGCGACCACTTCGGATTCCAGATATTGCCGCAGAATTATGTCCGGACGGCTCTCGATACCATCTATAACCTCAACAGCATGGGGCAGTTGGGCTGGGTGTGCGGCCGCTTTCCGGACGGACGCGTGCCTCTGTGGGATCGGGCCGTGGAACCCCCGGGGAGCAAGATGCAGCATAGCGGCCGCAACCGGGGCACGGCCCAGTGGCAGCTTGCGTCCGTGCTGACTACGCAGGGACGCGCCGAGGACGGAATCAGGGCGGCCGAGTTAATCTACAATCTGGAGTCTACGCGCAAGGAAGTTACTCTCTGGACCTACCCCTATTACCTTGCCTACTTCAATGAGGACGGAAGTTTGGGGGGTTACTTTCCGCCTCTCTACACTTCCTACCCGAGGATGGGCTCGTGGGGATACTACATCGCCTGCGCCGGGTTGGTTTCCACTCACGAAGGACTTTTTATCAAGCCCAGAGTCCGATTTGACCGGTCCGGCCAGACGTACATTGCCCATTGGGGTGCAGCCGATCTGAATATCAAGACCAGGGGCAGCGGAGACAGAATCGTCGGCGCGACGGTCGATGGCAAAGAGTGGAAGGACGTGAACGCCGACAGGGGAGTCTTTCTGCCGGCCGACATGGCACGCGGCAAGGCTCGCAGGATGGACATCGAAATCCGCTACAACTAATTCCGGCGTAATTCAGCGACGTGGCTGTGGGGCGTCGCAACCGGCCGAGTCATGCGGCATAGCGGCTTACGCCGAAACCGGATGGTCCAGGATCCGCTCGTTTTTGCGGTCCCAGTAAATCTTCTTCCCTTCGCGGTAGCTGCGGGTGGCCATGACTACGGCGACAGCGTGGGCGAATCCGGACGCGATGCTCCCATTCGGGGTTTTGCGGCTGCGCATGCACCGGAACCAGTCGTCGGTGTGAGCTTTCAGGTTGTCGTCCTGGTTCACGGGCGGCACTTCGTCGTGCCCCGGGATGGTTACCAGTTCCGGCTTGGCCTTTCCCGAGCGCAGATCGAAGACGGTGTTCGAGCGCCAGCCGCTCCGCGGTTCGGCGAGGAACCACCATTGCGGGCTGCCTTCGCCGCCCGGCGAATAAAGCGTGCCGCGTGTGCCGCGGATGATGGTGTGGTCGCCGTAGGCGTTTCCGAAGGTGGTGCTGTAGGTGTACAACACCTGCTTGTCGGCGAACGTCGAAACACACTGGAAGGTGTCGGGGTTCTCACGGACATCGTGCCAGGCGAAGATGCCGCCGTTGGCCACGGTGTCGTCCGGGATGAACGTGTCCAGGTAGAAGTGCGCGAGCCCGGAGCCGTGGCTGTACCACTGATCGGTAATGCCGCCGGAGAAGTCCTTGAAGATGCGGAACTCGAAGTAAACGCGCGGATCGAAGGGACGCGAGGGACGTCCGAGCAGCCAGCGCTTCCAATCGGTGTCTTGCTCGCGGATGGCGGCGATATCTTCGTCCTTCGGCACATGCCAGCGCGGGCCGTTGAAGTTCCAATCCTGGCTGATGGAGACGATCTTGCCGAGTTTTCCGCCGCGCACCATATCGCGCACCTGCTGCTGATAAGGACAGCTCAGCCATTGCGAGCCCATCTGCGCCACCTGCTTGCCGGCGCGCACGGCGTCGCGCGCCAATTTGGCGTCCTCCAGCGTGTTGGCCATGGGTTTCTCGCAATAACAGTCCTTGCCCGCCCGCACCACTTCGGCCAGCAGCCTGGCATGCTGATGGTCTCCGGTGCCGATCATCACCGCGTCCAGTTGGCGATCGGCGAGCATCTCCTCGGAATACTTGAAGGTCTTCGGCCGCCTTCCGAAGAGCCGCTCCGCGTCATCGGCGGCCTTCTCCCGGTTGACCGACCAGAGGTCGCATACGCTGCGCAGATCGAAGTTGGGGTCCGTTTCGGCCGACAGCTTGAGCATGCGACGATGGCCGGATGCCCTGTGCCCGCAGCCAAGCTGGCCGATTTGGATTCGGTCGTTGGCGCCTATGACGCGTGCGTACGACCGAGCGGTCAAAACTGAACCGGCGGCAGCTCCAACAAACGTTCTGCGCGATAGTGCGTTCATGGCCACATCCCTCCGCCCTGGCGATGCTTGTGCGAGTTTACACCACTGAGCCGAGATTCAGCGCGCGTAGTAGCCGGGGCGGGCGCGGGTCTTGTGCGCCGCGTTGACGGCCCGAACCTCGATGCGCCGGAATTTTCCATTGCGTGCCGGGTTGGTGGATACGTAGGCGATGGAGTACATGGCCCGGAGCTCCCGCTCGATCTCGTCGAAAGCCTGCTGAAGCTTGCTTTGCTGGCGGCGCCCCGTCCCGCCTTCAACTTTGAACTCCCGCCCGCCGGTTTCCGTCGCGATGCGCGGCATCTGGTTGGGGTGGTTCAGGTCCGAGGTCCCGCCGTTATCCAGCCCGTAGAAGATCACGTCCCCGCTCTGCAGCAGCTCGATGGTGTCATACAACGAAACGCCGCTGACGTTCTCTCTGCCGTCGCCTATCATGATCAGCGCCTTTCGCCCGGCAAGGCCGTCGAACACTTTCCTGGCCGGCCAGTAGATCCCGTCGAACACCGCGCTGCTGCCGCTCATTCCGGGCCGCGGGGCGCCCAGGAGCGCGTCTTGGAAAACCCCGCCGCGCAACCGCCGAAGGGCTTCCTCCAGCCGGTCGAAAGAAGCGGTCAGCGGACACACCAGCAGCACGCGCCGCGCAAAGCCGGCCACAAACGCCCGGTCCTGCGCCGGCCGAAGCACGCGCCCCAGGAACGCCAGGGCGACACGCAGGTTCTCCTCCTCCAGGCCGCGCTGACTGTTGCTGCAGTCCACGGTCAGGCCGAGTGTGAGGCCGCTGTCCTGCTCGTGTGAAAAGAATTTCGGCTGCTGAAGCACGCCGTCTTCGTAAAGGCGGAAATCATCCTTGCCCAGGTTGGCGAGCAGCGCGCCGTTACGGTCGTGCACGGAAAAAGACACATTGACCAGGTTTATCTCGGCGCTGAAGCGTGGCACATCGGAGGGCGGGGCCGGCCGTTGCTGAGGCGGAGCAGCGGGCGGTTCTGTGCGCTGCGCAGACAGCGGCGACACCGGCAGTAACGCGGCGAATGCAACGACCAGCAGTCTCTTCATACGCCGGGAGACTCGCGCTCTCTCTCGGATAATCACGTGTGGACCCGCTGTGGTCCGAAGCGGTGCCCGTCTCCGGAACGACTGCCAGTTTACAACAGGACCGCGGCCAGGGGATTCACAAGGGTGATGATGAAAAACCGTATGTCCGGCACCGACGCGGGCTGCCTACCAACTACGCCGCCGCAGCCCCTTGATGAGGTCGAAGTGCCCGTCTCGACTGAGAACGGGCAAGGCGTGCTGCCGGGAGAGGGCGGCGATCCAGACATCGTTGGACGGAATCGGCGTGCCAGCCCGCTTGAGCTCGATGCGTATTGCGGCATAGTGCCTGGTGGTCTCTTCGCTCACTTCAAGCACCCGGGATGCCGAAAGCATCTCGCCCAGCCAGCGCTCGTATTCGCTCCTGTGGCGCGACCAGGCAATTCCGAACCGATACTCGCCTAGAACAATAACGGGGATGTCGATCCGCGTTGCACTGCTAAACGCGGCGACCGCGGTGGGTTCTCCGTCGGCAACCGCGGACAGCGCGTTGGTGTCGAGAATCAAACCCATTCCTCTGGTTCAATGCGCTCGAATTCTCGCTCGATCGATTGATTGATCCGGGCCGTCTCCTTCCGCAAGTGCTTGAGCCGCCCGGCCAGCCGCAACCACGGCTTCTGCCCGACCGCGGGCCTCGCTCGAAGCTCGCCCTCGACCGCCTCGGTCACGAACTGACGCAACGGGATTCCTTGTTCGGCCGCCTTGGCTTTCGCTTGCCGAAAAATGGGGTCGGGAATTTCGAGCGTCGTCTTCATTCCCTTAGCTTCCCATATTTATGGGAGCGAATCAATAACGGATGCCTGCACTTGGCGGACTAACCCACCGTCACGCTCTGGCCGGTGAGGTCGAGCGTCAGCTTCGCCCGGCGCTCGCCGGCGGCGATCGCGATACCGAGCCGGCCAGCTTGCCGCGACTCAAGCTGCGCCTGAGCGGCGGGCCCGTTTGCCCTGCGCGGGTGCAGCACGGCGACAATCAAGCAACTCGTCGCCGATCCGCAGGCGGCCGCCAGCAGCTTGTCCGATGCCTTCGCTTCCAGACCCTCCGCGAGAAGGAACTGGACATCCATGACAACTTCGCCAGTGCGCACCAGGAAGCCGGCGTCGCCGCGCTGCTCGACTGCCTCCTCGACGTGCATCAGCCATTCGAAGCGGGACGGTCGCTCCGCCCCGAGTTCATCGACCAAGACGATGAAGTCGGGCCTGAGAAACACG
>JAPKYU010000337.1 GCA_026394175.1 Acidobacteriota bacterium
CCTCGACTTCGGCCTGCTCGGCGCGGGCGGTCGCCGGGCTTTGCGGCAGCGCCGCCGACACCCGGCTAGCCGTTTCTCCCTCCGGCAGTTCATCGGGGTCCAGCGCTTCCGGCACGTCGTATTCAGGCAGGTTCGCGTCGAAGGCCTGCGACCGGCTCACGCGGACCAGCGCTTCCCGGCGCCGCTTCAGGCTGCGCTCCAGCGCCAGCGGAGAGCTGGACGCCCGCCGGCGGTACACCGTCATCACGAAGCCCTTGCCCGGCTTCTCCTGCTCCAACTCGGCAAACCGCCTGTCGATGTAGCGGGTCACGGCGTCGTACACATCGCGCTCGTCGCGGCCGGCAAAGTCGAAGTACTTGTCCTCGACGTCCCTTTGCGGCGGCGGGTGCGGCAGAATGCCGCGCTCGTAATAGCGGCGGAGCGCGCCGCGGGTGTTGCGGTGCATCCTTCTTCCCAGCGGCGAGCCGTGCCGCAGCCAGTCGGCCCACTCCGATCGTTCAGACGAAGGCACAAAGCAAAGCAGGTCGCCGAGCTGGCTTGCCTCCAGCGGTCCCGGCGCTTTTCGCGGCGGCGCCGGGAAGTCCGCGTCGGAGGCGATCAGCGCCGCCGCCTTTCTCGCCTTCCGGAAATCCGCCGAGCCGTCCTTGACCGCCGGCGCCAGTTCGTAGAAATTGCGGACCTCGGCGAATTCGCTGAGCCAGGCGCCGCCTTCTCCCAGCACGGCCAGCAGGTCCCACGGCTCCCAGGGGTGGGTC
This sequence comes from Acidobacteriota bacterium, assembly GCA_026394175.1. Lineage (GTDB taxonomy): Bacteria > Acidobacteriota > Terriglobia > JAJPHL01 > JAPKYU01 > JAPKYU01. The sequence goes on from JAPKYU010000337.1 coordinate 756, forward strand.
TGCATGGGAGTCGCGCTCAGCAGCAGGATGGAGCGCGCCTTGCGCCGGAGCTGCAACTGGCGCAGCAGGTTCAGCAACAACGTGCCGGCGTTGAATTCGCCTTCTTCCTGTTTCTTGCGGTGGGCGGCGTGCGCCTCATCCAGCAGCACCAGGTCCCAGGCTTCGGCCTGCAGCAGGATCTCAAGGTTGGCCTCGGTGCGCGCCGTCTCACGGCTCATCAGCAGCAGGTCCTGCTCCAGCGCGGCAGCCAGTCCGTCCACCTTCTGCGTCCGCCCGTCAGGCCAGACCAACTGGTTGATAACTTCCAGCCGGGGCAGCAGGAGGCCGCCCTTTTCGCGCAGTTCCGTCTGCCATTGTTTGAGCAGGCCGGCGGGCAGCAGGATAAGGGCGCGGCGGACGCCGCGGCCGGCCAGCAGCCGCCGCAGGATGAGGATGGCCTCGATGGTCTTGCCCATGCCCACCTCATCGCACAGCAGCCACCCCGCCGGCCAGGCTCCGGCCGTCTCCTCGACCACGCGCCTCTGGTGAGGCCACAGGTCGACCGGCGCGGTGGCGTCGCAGGTGGTCCCGCCGTCGGCGAAGTACGGCGCTTCCAGCAGGAACTGCCACACCATGGCCGCCTCCTGCCGCGCGGCGGCGTTCGATGGTTCTTGAATGGGGGCCTCGGCCGGCGCCAGCTTGATCAGCTTCAGCCGCAACGCCTCGGGCAGCGTCACGGTGTGAACGGTGGGGTGACGGTCCTGCCACAGTTGTTCGAACTCGCCGCCGTATTCCGCGTAACGGCTCGGGTCTTCCCACGAGGTGGAAACTTCCAGCCGCTCGTAGTTGGCTACCAAGCCCCGGGCCGATTCGTTGCCGCTGCCGTTGAAGACGATGGCGTCGCCGACCGAATCCACCGCTACGCCAAACTTGCCGTGGACGATCCCGCCGCCGCTGCGCATCACGCCCACGCGGACTTGCAGCCACCCCTTCTTTACCAGCCAGCCGAGCATCTCCAGCCGGCGCTTTTCCAGCAGGTCGCGGGGCTTCTTGAAGCGGCTGTTCAGCAGGGCTTCGAGCGCCGCTAGGTCGCCGGTTTCCGTGAGCGCGCGCACGTCCTCGGCCGACAGTTCCTCGTTAACCACCAGGCGGATGGCCGGGCGCGCGATTTGGCCGCCGGCGCTCTCCAGCCGCTCGATCAGGCGGCCGAATCCCCGCGCGGCGGCGGCCAGCACCGAACTGGAGAAGTAGGCGCAGCAGCGGTCGTAGCGGACAGCGCCGGCCAGCATCGGCACATAGAGATCTTCCAGCAGGTCCGCGTCTGGGCCCTTGATGAAGCGCTTCCATTCACGGCGGCGATATGCGCTCTGGCCGTTCGCTGTCGGCTGGCTTGCCATCTCCTTACCCTATGCTTGGCGAATGTTGCAGCAACCGCTCGGTCGCCGCGGCGACCTCGCGGCTCTGTTGCGCCGGCGCTACAAGGTTACTCCTCTTCCTCCTCTTCGCCTTCTTCGTCGGAAAGCAACTCGCCTTCCTGGGCCGGAAAAGCCAGGCCGAACTGGGGCGCGGCCGGCTCGGTCCAGTCCGGCGGCGCGATC
>JAPKYU010000450.1 GCA_026394175.1 Acidobacteriota bacterium
AGCCCCAGCAGCGCGTGCTTCAGGATCTCCCTGAGAATGTATCGGGTGAGGATCCGCATCGGCTAAGCGGCATTCTACCACGCGGGGCCGGCCGCCGCGGGTTGGGCCCTTTCCAGGGTGCTTGGGGACAGGCTAACGGCCCTTGGAAACTGCCTGGGTTTCCGGTACAGACAGAAACATCGCTGTGGTTTGCGGTCTGGCTTGTGAGTGACCCTCCAGAACCTCGAGAGGCACGAACCCAAACTGCCGGTAGTCGGATTCGCGAAGCGCTCTAACGTCCATTTCCGGTCATGAGGGCACGAAGCTGCTTGGTGGGCCGCGGGCGCGCCGTGATGCGCTTGGTGATCTCCCGGCCCGACCGGCGCGACACAACAATTCGCGCAGGCACGATGATGTCGGTTGGAAGCGCCTGGAGCGCGCGGAGGTGGTGAAGGATGGCCTCCTCGACCACATGGCCTTTCTTTACACCAGTGGCGCGAACGTAGTGCTCCAGCAGCGCCCGGGTTGTCGAGGAAATCATCGCCGAGATTTGCGATTCCTGTTGCCTTCCCATGATTCTAGCTAATTCTACATTTTCGTAGAAACGGCGCCAAGCGACCTGCGGGTCCTGCCTATTCAAAAGCGCCCCGGCGGACTGTCACGTTGTAGGGAACCACCACGAACTCGAACCGTTGCGGTGGAAAGTCGCACAGGTTTCGAGTGGCCAGCTTCAGGTTGTGCAACTGGGCCAGCGCCGCTTGAAAGGCGTCTGGGAGCCGCCAGCCATGGTTCCGGCGCAAGGTCGCTGCCAGGTCGGCAGCCTCGCGCTCGATCGGCAGGAGGGGAAAGCGGTCCAAGAGACGAAGCGCGAGTTCGGCTGCCACGGCGTCGAACCCGCAGAGCACCTCGGCTCCTGTGATCACAGAGATGGAGGCTTCTCCCTGGACCTCCTTGAGACAAGACGTAGCGGCGCGAAGACCGTTGAAATGGTCGATCAGCACCACCAAGTCCAGCAGGACTTTCACCGCCACTCCTTGCGCAGTCGTCGCTGGTAAGTCACGCCGTTCCCTCTCCGCCACAGGCCACTGGTCTGCTTGAGGAGCCTCTCAAAGGAAACATCCTGCTGCTGTCGCATACGGCGGATCGCTTCCCTGACTAGCCATCGGAACGCCCTCTGATGCGGCTTTGCGCTCCAGCCACTCCTTTTCTTCAGCGTCCAGGTTGATGATTGTCCTAATCATAGATATCAGATATCGATCATAGGCGCCTTAGACAGCGCGCGTCGAGCCCGGCGCGGGAAAGGTGGGAAAGGGGGAGGCTGGAAAGGTCCGAGATCGGCGAGGTGTCACTTGCCGCTTCAGAAGTTCATCTTCAGCGCCACCTGCACTACCCGGGCGTCGCGGGTGGCGGTGATGGTGGCGAAGTTGTTGGCCAGCGGATCGACGCCGGTGGCGGAGGTGGTCAGCGCCGTGCCCAGCGTGGTGAACGAGGGATGGTTGAAGGCGTTGAACATTTCGGCCCGCAACTGCCAGCGCAGTTTGCCTTCTCGAATCGTGAAATTCTTGAAGGCCGCCAGGTCCCACTTGTTGATGCCGGGGCCGCGCAGGCTGTTGCGGCCCATATTGCCGAACGTTCCCGTGGCCGGGCGCGCAAAGGCATAGCGGTTGAACCAATCCTCGATGGTGCGCGGCCCCCGGGGCTTACCCACCACGTCGGGGCGCTGGTTCTGCGTGCCGCCGATGCCCGCGACGTCGCTTGACATATTGACGTCGAAGGGTTTGCCGGAGTTGAAGCGCGCGATGCCGGACAACTGCCAGCCGTTCACCAGCGGAGCGAAAAAACCGCCCCGCACGAGCTTCGGCATGGCCCAGATGCTGTTGATATTCAAAATGTGGGTGCGGTCGAAGTCCGACGGGCCGCGCTCCCGCCGGGTGTCGCGGGTGTCGGCAGGCAAATCGCCCGTGAAGTAGTCCGACGAAGCGATGTCGATGCTTTTCGAATACGTATAGGCCAGGCCGAAGGTGAACCCGCGCGCAATGCGCCGGTTGACGGTGGCCTGCAGCGAATGATAGCTGCTCACCCCGGAGGTCTCGCGCGAATTGATGGAGCCCCAGCCGGGGTAGGGCCGCACGGCATTGACGTTCACCTTCCAGAATCCTGCCACTCCGGGCTCGGCGTTATTCAGGTTCATCAGGTGCATCAGGTGGGTGCCGCGCGAGGCCACGTAACTCACGTTCACGATAGCGCTACGCATCACCTGCTGCTGCACCCCGAAGCTCCATTGCTGAATCGTCGGGGCCTGCAACGGATTGCTGATGGCCGTGAGCGACGGCGGGGCGGCCGAGGGTGTCTCAATGCCGCCCGCCGGGTTGCTGAGCGAGGGATTGTTGATGGTCACCGTGTGGGTGAAGGGCGGATTGTCGAAGGTGGCCTGGATGAAGTTCTGGATCATGGGGCGCGAGTAGTACACGCCGTAGCCGCCGCGCACCGCGGTGCGGCCCTTGCCGAAGATGTCCCAGGCGAAGCCGAAGCGCGGCGCAACCAGGTCCAGGTTGTTGCCGGTGACCCGCCGGCCAAACGGCGAGTTCTTACCGGCGACGATCAGCCCGTCGGAAGGGTCGCCCGTGCCCAGCACCCGGTTGCCGTTCGAGGGGTTGATCTGGAAGGCCTGGCGCAGGTCGAAGCGCGAGGGCAGGAAGTTGGCCAGCACGTCGGCGGCGTCGTAGGGGTTCCAGAAGGCCGAGTATCGCATCCCGACGTTGAGCGTCAGCCGTCGCGTCACCCGATAGTCGTCCTGCACGAAGGTCTCGAACATGGAGTAGCGGGAGCGCGAGACGGTGGACTTCTCCGACTCGGTATAGGTGGCCGGCAGCCCGAGCAGGAGGTTGGCCACCACGTGCTTGGAAAAGGAGGTGTTGAACGTGAACTGGCCGTTGGTATAGGGCGAGACCGGCACCGCGTCGCTGCCGCCGCGCGAGTAGAAGGCGCCGGCCTTGATGGCATGGCGGCCGGCCAGCTTCGTCAGATTGTCTGACACGTCGTAGTTGGCCACCTGCGTGCCCCCCACGCGGGAAACCACCAGCCCCGCATACGTCGAGCCGAGGCTGATGGCCGGGATGAGGCCGCCGTCGTTGTCCGGGAAAATTTCGCTGATATCCAGCCCCAGCTTCTTGCGGTTCGCCAGCTCGTTCTGGGGCCGCTGCGACCACTGGTAGGCCGAGTAGGTGAACAGGAATTCGTTGAGCAGGGCCTTGGAGGGGAGAATGGTCTGGCTCAGGGAGATGTTCTTGCCCGGCCGGTCGGCGAAGCTGCCGGCAAACCCCGGGAAGCGGTTGGTGACCGAGGTGGTGCTGTTGCCGCCATAGGGATTGCGGATGTCGGACTTCATCTGCGTGAAGCGCCCGAACAGCTTCCAGCGCGGGCCGAAGATGTGATCGATGCGGACCATGTCCTCGCGCACGCGCTGCGTGCTGGGCGCCGCCGAAGTGTAGTTGATGGCGCCGGGTCCCGCGAAATTCGGTTCCGGATAGAACTGGATCAGCTTCTTCGCGTTGGGGTCGATGCGGGAGGCCGGGATGAGGCCGTCGGCAAACCCCCGGCCGGTGACCGGGTCCACCATCGGGTCGTCGGCCGTCCCCCACACGCCGTCCCGGCCGGGGCCCAGTTCGCGGAAGTCCCCCTGCCGCATGGCGGCGCTGGGCACGGTGGTGTTCTGGGAAGTGGCGCGCATGTTGATGTGGTTAAATTCCTGGTTGAGCAGGAAAAAGGTCCTTTTGCGTTCACGGTTGTAGTCGCCGATAACCACCGGGCCGCCCAGGTTGTATCCGAAGTTGTTCAGCTTGAGCGGCAGCACGCGGTGGGTGAAATAGTCGCGGGCGTCCAGCGCGTCGTTGCGGAAGAAGTGGAACAGGCCGCCGTGGAACTGGCGGGTGCCGCCCCGCGTCACGACGTTGATCTGCGAGACGCCGCCGCGGCCGAATTCGGCGGCGAAGGTCGAAGTCAACACCTTGAACTCGGCTATGGTTTCGATCGAGGTCAGCGTGTTCACCGGGCCGCTGCCGATCAGCGGATCGCAGTTGTTGCCGCCGTCCACGCTGATGGCGCTGGCCGTGTAGCGCGTGCCATTGATATTCAAGTATGGGATCTGGTTCGGGTCGGTGCGGTCCGGCATGTCGCTGGACACTCCGGGGACCAGCTCCAGCAGGGTGACGAACGACCGGCCATTCAGTTGCAGGTCGCGCACCTGGTCGCCCGAGATCAGCCCGCTCTGCTCGGAACTGGCGATCTCGACCTGCGGCGCGCCGGCCTCGACCGTGACTTCCTGCGTGACGTCGCCGACGCGCAGTTCGAGGTTCACGGTGAGGCGGTCATTGACATGCAACTCGACCCCTTCCTTGGTCGCACGTTTGAATCCGGGATGCGCGGCCGCGATGCGGAAATGGCCGATGGGAAGGGCGGGGAAGAGGTAGGCGCCTTCGGCGTCGGCGGCGGCTCTTTGCTCTGCGCCGGTTTCGATGTGCGTGGCGCTGACCTGTGCGCCCGGCACCGCCGCGCCGGCCGAATCCACAACCCTCCCGCCAATCGCCCCGGCGGTTTCCTGCCCGAAGGCCAGGGGAGCCAGCCCCACGGCTGCGACAAGGAGCCAAACAAAGGAACGCCTCATGGGGCGTGACTGTAGCACCAGCGGGAAGCAGAGGCAAGCCGGCGGCACAACGGCGGCCGCGGGAAAAATAGCAGAGCCGCGACCGAGGGCAATAGCCCGGCGGTCGCGGCTCGTTCCGCGGTTGAAAAACTCAGGAGGCGCGGCGGTGACCGGCCTGTTGCTCCTTGACCATGATCGCCGCCGTGCCCGCCGGCGGCACGCTCTCCGGGTACACCTGGCTGGCCATGGCGTAAATCGGCAGGCCTTCGGCTTCCTTGCAGAAGATGAGTTTGTCGATCCCGGAATCCAGGTCCACCCGTAGCATGTCGCCGGCGTGGACCTGCTCGGTGGCGATCAGGTTCGAGAGCGGATACACCAGGTGGCGCTCGACGGCGCGCTTCAAGTGCCGGGCGCCGTACTTCATGTCCGTGCCCTCGCGCAGCAGGTAGCTCTTGGCCGCGTCCGTCAACTGGAACACAAACTGCACGCCCTGGGCGGAGGCAAAGATGCGCTGCTGCACGTAGCCCAGCTCCAGGTCCAGAATCTTCTTGAGCTGTTCGTCGCCCAGCGGCTTGAACACCACGGACTTGTCGATGCGGTTCAGGAATTCCGGCGTGAATTTCTTGCGGGCCGCGTCCAGGCCGGCGCGCGAGATCTTGTCCCACAGGCGGCTGTCGGCGGCCGGCGCCGCCTCCACGAAGCCCATGCCCGGAGAAATGATGTTGCTCATCTCCGCCGAGCCCAGGTTGCTGGTCATGAAGATAAGGGAACGGGTGAAGTCCACGCGGCGGTTGTCGCCCAGCGTCAGCGTCGCTTTATCGAGAATGCCCAGCAGCAGGTTCCACAAAGCGTCGGAGGCCTTCTCAATCTCGTCGAACAGCACGAAGCTGAGCTTGCACTGCTCGGTCTGGTATTGATTCAGCGTCTCCTGGCTGAGCAGCGGGTGCGTTTCGCGGTGGCCCAGGTAGCCGGGCGGGGAGCCGATCAGCTTGGCAATCTCGTGGCTGTGCTGGAACTCGGCGCAGTCGATCTTAATGACCGCCCGGGCGTCGCCCACCAGTGATTCGGCCAGGGCCTCCACCATGCGGGTCTTGCCGGACCCGGTGGGCCCCATGAACAGGAAGGTGCCGATCGGGCGGCCTTGGTTGTTCATGCCCGCCAGGTAGGTCTGATAGACCTTGACCACCTGGTCCACCGCCTCTTCCTGGCCCACGATGCGCTTGTGGAGATTGCGGTCTAGTTTCTCCGCCTGTCTGCCCACCAGGTTAGCATTCAAGACTTTCTGCACGCGGGTCATCGTCTTCACGCCTTCGCTCCCTTGCACACCCGACTCACAAGCAAGTGCCTTGCCACACTCAAGCTGCCTCTTGCCTCCTACTTTCATAGACATGTAGAGCGCGTGAACGGTTGGCCGGAGCGCGGAAAGGGAATCCCGGTTCCACTTTCTCGCCCATTCCGCGCCTTAATCCGCAATTCACTTGCGGGGAGGCAGGAGCGGGCGCATTTCCACCCGGCTGGCCAGAGCCCGCTGCGGCAAGCGAAGCAGGGCCAGCACCTGCTCGGCCACGTCAACGGACTGGAGCTTCCAGTCGCTGGCCGAGGCCTTGACCCCCATCCCGAATTCCGTTTCGACGCTTCCGGGCATGACGTAGCTGACGCGAATCTTGTCGTAGCGCACGTCGAGCATGAGCGCCTCGCTGAAGCCATTGAGGCCGAATTTCGAGGCGTTATAAGCGGCGCCGCCGGCGAAAGCGTTCTTGCCGGCCAGGCTGCTGATATTAATGATGTAGCCGCCGCCCCGCTTCTTCATCAGGGGGATGGCCAGGCGGCTGCAATAGAACGGCCCGCACAGGTTGGTCTCGATGACCGTTCGCCACTGTTCGGGCGTGGTATCGGCAACGCCGGCCGAAAGCCCGACGCCGGCGTTGTTGACCAGTATGTCGAGGCCGCCGAAGCGCCGCGCAACCTGGTCGAACATGGCGGCGACCTGCTCGTCGCGCGCCACGTCGCAGGCGAAAGTAAGCGCCCGCGCCCCGAGCACGGAAGCGCTGCGCCGGAGTTGCTCCGGGTCGCGGCCGCAGATGGCGACTTCGGCCCCTTCCTCGATCAGCGCGGAGGCGATGGCCAGGCCGATGCCGCGCGACCCGCCGGTTACCAGAGCTTGTTTGCCGTCCAGGAAGCCCATCGTCGTACCTCCAGTGCAGGGTTCGAATGTAGCGGCGGCCTTCAGGCCGCCACTTCAAACCGTTGCGGCGCCGCCGCCAAACGGGGTTGCCATTTCAATGGACGCCATGGCGGGTGGCGGCCTGAAGACCGCCGCTGCACTCGCCACGAACCGCGGGGCCGCCTGTGGAAAGGGCCGCCGAATCTCTCCTGCTATGAGATGTGTGGGAGGAGAGCGAAGATTTATTTTGTCGCGCGGCGAACCAGGGCAGGGCGCTTTCCGACCAGGAGCATGGCGGGAAGGGCGCGAAGGAGTTGGAAGGAACGGGAGTTGGGAGCAGGAGTTGAAGTGATGTCTCATAGTTTACATAATATCTCTTATCAGACGCTAGATCCGGCCCCCTCACGCCGGCCATAATCGATTGGGCTATAGAACGGCGCGAATGCATTCAGCAGCGCGCGCTGGAATACGGCCTCGCGCGTCAGCCGCCCGCCGGTCAGAATGCCCCAGGTGCCTTCGCTGCTCCGCACGTCCTGCCTGCCGGAGAGCTGGTCGATCACCTCGGCCAGGCTCCGGCCGCGCTCGACCACCTCGCGAATGATGGCCTCGGGCAGCGGTATGGATCCCCCGCAACCAAAGTAGGTTCGCCTGCCATCACTGACACACGCCCAGTTCTCGAGCCACCCAGACAATTGCGGACTTCGGATCTCGGATGGCGGATTGCTTTCTGCGGTCTGCTGGAAATCCGCAATATGCACGCCGCCTTCCATGCCCACCCAGAAATCGCCTACGTGCACAAGTCCGCGGACCGCCTGCACACGATTCCACGCCCCCCGCATGATCTCGGCGCGCTGGAGCGGCGTCTCGCGCACACCACTGGGCACGTCGTGCGCCCGAATTTCGGCGCGGCCCAGTTCCCTGCCCAATTTGCCCAGCACCGCTTCCAGGGCCCGCAGCTTGGGCCCGCGTTTTGATCCGAGCACAACAAGCATAGGGTGCAGGTTACAGGTTGCAGGCACACCCGGGCAACAGGCGATGGCCCCTGTCCCCTGCGACCTGCCACCTGCCACCTTCCAAGCCCGATGGCCATGCTACGATAACTGGGAATGTCAACGAGCGACCCGGCCAGCGTGGACATTTCCAAGAGCAAGGGCGTCACCATCGTGTGGTCGAACGGGCACCGCAGCGAATACGCGCTGCAATACTTGCGCGACCATTGCCCCTGCGCCATCTGCACGACCAAGGCGGGGGCGCCGCCACCGCCCGGTCCGGCGAATCCCCTGCCCCTCTACAAGCCGCCGCTCCGCATTCTGGACGTCGAAAGCACCGGGCGCTACGGCATCCGGTTCTACTGGAACGACGGCCACAGCACCGGCATTTTCTCCTTCGACCACCTGCGCGAGCTGTGCCCCTGCCCCGAATGTAGTTTGCCAACAGAGCCGCGAGCGTAAGCGAGCGGGTGCTTGCGCAGCGTTGCGTTGGCCTCGCGGGGCGCCCGCTCGCTTACGCTCGCGGCTCTGTTGGCGTGGCTCGGATTTTGGCGGCGGCGAGCTTTAGGTATATGGTTCTTCTCCCAAAAGTGTGACTACGTTTCTGCAGGCAGCGGAAGCTGCGCGCAGCAATGATGAATAACCGCTGTGATTCCGATGTCCTGTTTATGGCAACCTGCTGTTATCGCTTCTCTTCCGCGACGTCACACTTTGGGGAGAGGAGCCTTCTTTTTGTCCTTCTTTTCTTTGGGCGCTTTCTTCTGCAGATCCATTCCCTGCGGCTCCTCGACAATGGCCACGTAGCGCGCGGTGCCGAAGCGCGAGAGCCAGAAGCCGGTGGTCTTGCCCAGGATTTCTTCCAGGCGGCTGAAGCGGATCAGCGGCGGGCCGTTGCGCTTCCACACCGTGGGCTCTCCCACCAGAAAATCCTTCTCGTCGCCGCTGATCTGCAGGGTCATGGTTCGCTGTTCGTCGGCCTCCTCGGTCAGCTTGTAGACGCGCCCCTCGACATAGCTCATTTTCTCGACGCGCTGGTTGCCGCTGCCGTCGCGGCCCGAGTAGCTGATGCGCAGGGTGTTGAAATTGATGTCGTACTGGTTGCCGCCCGAAGCGAAGACGACGTGGTCGGCGGTGGCATTGCCGGAATCGATGGGATAGAAATCGTTGCGCTGTATCCAGCCGCCGACCGGCCGGGACCCGTCGGCGCCCGGCTTTTCGCCGATTTCCAAAAGGATGCTGGTGCCGATGGTTTTCCCCTCCAGCGCAACCACGCCCTCGTAGACGGCCCGTTTTACGTAGGCGGCGGAGGTCTGCGGAGCGGAGCCAGGAGGCTGGGCACCCTGGGCGGCCAGGGAAGCCGCAAACAGCAGCGAGACCAACAGCGTTCGATACACCATATCCCTTAATCGTACAACAAGAGAGGAACCCCGGCCCGCTTGGCCGGGCGGCCAAGCAGGCGGTATACTCTTGCTTCGGGCGCCGGGAGAGCGAGGAACAGCGGTGTCGTTTGTGGGGACCAGCCCCGGAAGCGAAGCAAGACGCTGGCAATAACGAACCTTTGGGCCGCCGGCGCGATCAAATAGAACTTAGCGAGGCATCGGTTTCCTGACCGGGATCTTGGGCACACCCAGGGGTACAGCGGGACGCGCGGATCGCCCCCTGTTATGGCTCAAATCTTTCACAAGGCAGCTAACACGCTCGCCTACGTCACGTTTTATGGCGCGGTGTTGTTTATCGGGCTGGGCGTGTGGCTGATCCTGGAGCTGGACCGCTCCGCGTACGTCACGCAGGTAGCGGCGGCGCGCGAGCAGCCGGTGCCGTTCAGCCACAAGCATCACGTGGGCGGGCTGGGCATTGATTGCCGCTACTGCCATGCCTCGGTCGAGGAGTCATCGTTCGCCGACATCCCGCCGACCTACACCTGCATGAGCTGCCACTCGCAGATTTGGGCCGACAGCACCATGCTGGAACCGGTGCGGCGGAGTTTCGGAACGGGACGGTCGTTGCGCTGGCTGAAGGTTCACGACCTGCCCGATTTCGTCTATTTCAACCACAGCATCCATGTGAACAAGGGAATCGGCTGCGCCACCTGCCACGGCCGCGTCGATCAGATGCCGCTGACCTGGCTGGCTAATCCGCTGAAGATGGAGTGGTGCCTGGGCTGCCACCGGCAGCCAGAATTGTACGTGCGTCCGCGCGACCAGGTGTTCAACATGGAATACCAGCCGCCGCCCAACCAGCTTGAACTGGGGCGCAAGCTGGTGAAGGAATACAGGATCCAGAGCCTGACGGACTGCTACACCTGTCATCGATGAGATCGGAATGCGGAATGCGGAGTGCGGAGTGCGGAATGCGCAATTGCAGCCATTTCCTTTTCCGCACTCCGGGTTCCGCACTTGAGCGATGAGCAGAGACGATTCGAACCAGAGGCCGCTGGCCTTGGCCGAGATTCGCGAGCGGCTCCGGAAGCTGCGGGGCCAGCAGTACTGGCGCGCCATCGAGGAGCTGGCCGACTCCTCCCGCTTCCACCGCTTCCTGGAGGCCGAGTTTCCACAGCAGGCGCGGGCGCTGTTCGGCGCCGTCAACCGCCGCCAGGCGCTGAAGGTGATGGCCGCCTCGCTGGCGCTGGGCGGCTTGACCGCCTGCACCCGGCAGCCCGATGAGCGCATGGTTCCCTGGGTGCTGCCGCCGGAAGAAGTGGTTCCGGGCGTGCCGCTGTTCTATGCCACGGCCATGCCGTTCAACGGATACGGCAACGGCCTGCTGGTGGAGAGCCACATGGGCCGGCCCACCAAGGCGGAAGGCAACCCGCAGCATCCGGCCAGCCTCGGCGCCACGGACGTGTTCGGGCAGGCCTCGGTGCTCACCCTGTATGATCCGGACCGCTCACAAGTCATCACCCGCCAGGGACGCGTGCAGGGCTGGTACGGCTTTGTCGCCGCGCTGCGAGACGCGGTGGCGTCGCTGAGCCACGGCTCCGGCCTCCGCATTCTCACCGAAACGGTAACCTCGCCGACGCTGGCCGACCAGATCCAGCGATTATTGAAAAGGTATCCCGAAGCGAAGTGGCATCAATATCAGCCGGTCAACCGGGACAACGTGCGCGCTGGCGCGCAGTTGGCCTTCGGGCAGATCGTCAACCCTATTTACCGCTTCGACGAGGCCGACGTGATCTTGTCGCTGGATGCCGATTTCCTGTTCGCACTGCCCGGCAGCCTGGCCTACGCGCGCCAGTTCGCCGCGCGGCGCGATCCGCTCACCTGGGGTCAGAGCATGAGCCGGCTTTACGCGGTCGAAACCATGCCCTCGATCACGGGCGCCGTCGCCGACCATCGGCTGCCGGTGCGGCCGGGCGAGATGGAAGGGTTCGCGGGCGCGGTGGCCGGTGAATTGCGGATTGCGGATTGCGGATTTCAAGCCCCGCCGTTGGAAATCCGCAATCCGAAATCCGAAAGCCGAAATTGGATTGGCGCGCTGGCCCGCGACCTGGAGCGCAGCCG
>JAPKYU010000617.1 GCA_026394175.1 Acidobacteriota bacterium
CGCCGTCCGCCGGCGTGGGGAACAGCGCGCGCGCCGCCTGCTTGGCCGGGAATTCGCCCGCCGCCATGGTCCATTCCGGTCGCAAGGCGGCTAAAGCCGCTGCTGCTTTGAACAGGTCTCTCCTCGTGGTCGTCATAGTGAGTGAATATAACCACAAAGGCACCAAGAACACCAAGAAACACGAAGCCCGGCTTTGTGATCTTCGTACCCTTGGTGTCTTTGTGGTGAAACTGGGCCGGCGTGGCTGCTGATCATTCGGCGCCGGTGGTGATGATGTCGTCGCCGCAGGTGGCGGTGATTAGGCCGCCGGGCGGCACCACGAGAAATTCCTCCGGCGCCCATCGGCCGTCGACCAGGCGCTGGAGCAGCCCCAGATCGCCGCGCAGCTTCTCAAACTTCCAGCCGCGCCGCTCCGCTTCTTCGCGGGTCGCCTGTTCAAAACGGGCGTCCGGCTCGATTCCCATTTCAATGAATGTCATCTGGCGATAATTCCGCGCCAGGTCGCCCAATTCCTGGGAAAGGTACGCGGCATTATCCTCGCCGTAGCGGGCCACCAGGTCCGCATAGTTCAGTTGCAGGCCGTGGGCGGGCAGCGTGAATGGGCTGAAGCCGCCGGAATCTTCCCCGCGCTCGATCCAGCCCGTGGTGCGGAAATAGACGCCCGGGTTCTGGGTGAAATACTCGAGGTAGCGCTCTTTGTTGCCCATGAACAGCGCGATGCAATCGTGGGCGCGCGGCACCACCAAGGGAAGTGAGCGTGCGCGCAGTCCGGCCAGGCCGTTCCCGCACAGGCCGTAGCCCAGGAGGATGGCGTCGTAGCGCGCTTCATCGACAGCCTCGACTGCCGCGCGCAGTCTCTCGATCATGCCGGGCGCCCCCAGGTCGTGCAGGCGCTTGGGCAGAAACTCCACGTCCACCTGGTTGAGAGAACGCGACACCACCGCGCAGATTTCCCGGTACAGGATCTCGCAACTGATCAGCTTGAGCCGCATGGGGAAGCTCTCAGCTTTCAGCTATCAGCTATCAGCCGCGGCCGCCAAGGCTGAAAGCTGATAGCTGATAGCTTCCTGTCACCTGCCGTTAAACTCACGCACGGCGTCGATCATGGTCACGATGTTTTCCACCGGCGTGCCGGCCTGCACGTTGTGGATGGAATTGAAGACGAAGCCGCCGCCGCGCGCAAACACCGCGCAGCGCTCCAGCACCTGCGCGCGCACCTCCGCCGGCGTTCCAAACGGCAGCACCTTCTGGGTGTCCACTCCGCCGCCCCAGAAGACCAGGCCGTCGCCGTACTTGCCCTTCAGGTGCTCGGCCTCCATGTTGGCGGCCGAGCATTGGACAGGGTTCAGGATGTCGAAGCCCGCCGCGATGAAGGAATCCAGGAAGCGCTCCACCGACCCGCAGGAGTGCTTGAACGTCTTCCAGCGCGTGTTTCTGTGGATCCAGCCGTTTACCTGCTTGTAGTAGGGCAGGTAAAGCTCCCGGAATGTCCGGACCGAGCAAAAGGAAGACAACTGGGTGCCGAAGTCGGTGCCGCAGACGAACACCGCGTCGATGACGTCGCCGGCCACGCCCCGGATCTTCTCCAGGTTGGCCAGCGCATATTCGCACTGCTTGGCGAAAATGGCGTGGATATAATCGCGGCGCGTGGCCGTGGCCATGTACCATTCGGCGACGTCCCGGATGCCCTTGGGGCGCTTGAGGAAGGGAGCCGGCACCAGCGCGATGTCGCCGAATGCCGTGCCGCCGAAGCAGGCCATCACGGCGCGCCTGCTGTCCTTCAATTCCCGGGCGGAGCGCTCAAAGTGAGCCAGGTCCTCGGCCGCAATCAGGCCGAATTCTTCCAGGTTGTCTTCCGGGTTCAGTCGCGCCTCGTCGATGGGCTCCTGCCGGACAATTGTGTCGAAGAAGGCGCTGCCGGCGGGCATGCGGCCGCTGGGCGGCGCCGTGGTGTCCCCTTCCGGATAAATGAGGAGGTCGCCGTTGGCGTCCAGCGTGGTGTTGAAACCGCCGGGAACTAGGACCTCGAGGCCGCCGGGCGTGCGCCACGGTTTCCAGTCCCGCGCCTCGAAGCCGAACATGGTCTTGCGGGGGAAGATTCCGTCCAGGTCCAGCCCCAGGGCCTCTTTCAGGTCCTCATCGATCCATCCCAGCATCTGATACGGCTCGTGGACCTTGACCGGGCGCTTCTCCAGGCCAAGATGGTCACGCAGCGCGGCCACGCAGCTTACGTGAATGCCGGTGACCGCCGTGGATCCGAAATCGACGGGCACGGCATCCGGCTCGCGGTGGCTCAGCGCCGCCAGCACCCATTCTTTGCTGGTCATGCCGGATATTGTACACGTCCGTGTGGCGCGGGAGTGGGTGCGATCGAGAAACGCGCGCCTGGCGTGCCGTGCAGTTGCCCTTAGCCGCAGATTGCACAGATTTGATCTGCGGAATCTGCGTAATCTGCGGCTAACGGTCCCATTCGGCACCGTTGCAGCGGCGCGCGTCCGGCTCCGGACCTACCGCCACGGTGGTTTCTGCAAAGCCGTTGTGAAGCACTTGCCGTCCAGGCACAGCATGGGGTCGCCGGTCTTGGGATGATTCTTCTTCTCGAGCGTGTAGGTGGTGACTCCCTGTTTCTTGGAATGGGCGGTAATGGTGGTGGCCGTGGCGGTCCAGGTGCCTTCGTCGGACGAGCGGGAACTGCCCATGCCGCTGACGCCGGGCTGCACGCCGTAGGTCGGTGAGACGTTGGAATAGGCCGAGAAGCTGCCCTCGTAGAAGTACTGGTAGCGGCCGTCGGGGAACAGCGTGAAGCACTCCTCGCGCGAGGTTCCGCCGTGGCCGGAGGTGCCCGAGGCGCTGCCGAAGTCACACCATTTGCCGGCCAGTTCCGGCAGCACCTTGCCGGCGCCGGCAGCCGCTCCCGCCGGCGCGCCCGCGCGGGTGAAGACCAATGGCTGCGGCAGCGTGGCATTGGTCAATGTCATGGTGGTGGGCGTGATGGCGGCCGTGAACATATACGTGGAAGTGCCGCCGCTGACCACGAGGACGCCCCAGGCTGTGGGCTGTAGGCTGTGGGCTGTAGGCTGTAGACTGTGGGCTGTAGCACACCCGAGTCTTTCGCAGAAGTGGAGGCGGGCCTTCGGCCGGAAAGCCTACAGCCCACGGCCCACGGCCCACAGCCTGTTTTCAATCAAACACCACCGTCTTGTTTCCGTAACAAAGGATGCGATGTTCCAGGTGCCAGCGGACGGCGCGGGCCAGCACCACGCGCTCCAGGTCGCGTCCCTTCTGGACCAGATCGGCCACCTGGTCGCGATGCGAAATGCGCGCGACGTCCTGCTCGATGATGGGGCCGTCGTCCAGCGCTTCGGTGACGTAATGGCTGGTGGCTCCGATCAGCTTCACGCCGCGCTCGAAGGCCGCGTGGTAAGGCCGCGCGCCCGTGAACGCGGGCAGGAAGGAATGGTGGACGTTGATGATGCGGCTGGGATAGCGGGCCACGAAATCGGGCGAAAGGATTTGCATGTAGCGTGCCAGCACGATCAACTGGATCGAATGGCGCTCCATCAATTCCAACTGGGTGCGCTCGGCCTCCGCCTTGTTGGATCCGTTCACCGGAACATGGTGGTAGGCGATGCCGTGGAACTCAGCCAGGGCCCGGGCGTCGGGGTGGTTGCTGACAATGAGCGGGATGCGGCAGGTGAATTCGCCGATTTGATGACGGTGCAGCAGGTCCACCAGGCAGTGCTGCTCCCGGGAGACGAAAATGGCGACGGCCGGGCAGTCGCCGGAGTACTCGATCCGCCACCGCATCTGGAATTCGCGGGCCAGCGGCTCGAACTCCCTCAGCAGCGCCGCCCAGTCGAGGTCGAATTCCGCGAGGTCCCATTCCACCCGCAGGAAGAACAGCCCCAGCTTATTGTCCTGATGCTGGTCGGCGTGGAGGATGTTGGCGCCGTGGCGGTAAAGGAAGCCGCCGATGGAGGCGACAATGCCCTTGCGGTCGGGGCAGTCGACCAGCAGGATGGCCGTTTTGGCCGGCGCAGCAGGTTCCGTCATGGTTCAGGCTCCCAGTATACCGCCGCATAAGCCACTGCTGTATAATGGCGCCACCCTAACGGACCAGTGTGGGAACGCCATTCGTCGGAGGCAGCCATGGCGAGATTGCTGCTCTTGTTTGTTCTTCTTCCCGTTTCTCTTTCCGCCCAGAGCATCACCGGCAACATTGGGGGTACGGTGACCCCCGGCTCGATGAAGTTCGATGTCAGCCTGTTGAAGGATACGAAGATCACCGAGCGCGTGAGCATGCAGTTCCGCGCCGAATCCTTCAACCTGCCCAACCACCCGAGCTTCGGCAACCCCGCGGCCAGCGTCAACACCACCTCGACGTTCGGCCGGATCAGCGCCACCTCGATCGAGAACCGGGCGGTGCAGTTCGGGATGAAGCTGCTGTTTTAGGCCCGATGACTCACCACGGGTGAACACGGATGAACGCGGATGGACAAGCTACCGGCCGTATGGGACACGAAGTGTGCCCGTGGTGGGTTGCCTACCTGATCGACAACCCCCTCCGCCGCCTGATTCACAAACCCGAGGCCATCTTTCGCAATTATGTAAAGCCGGGAGACACCGTGCTGGACCTGGGGTGCGGTATCGGCTTTGCCGCCCTGCCGCTGGCCAAAATTGTCGGAGACCAGGGCCGGGTTATCGCCGTCGATTTGCAGCAGAAAATGCTGGCCATTTTACAGCGGCGGGCGGTCAAGGCCGGACTCGGCAGCCGGATTCAAACGCACCGTTGTGAGCCGGGATCCATCGGAATCGCGACGCCGGTGGATTTTGCGGTCGCGTTTTGGATGGTCCACGAAGTTCCGGACAGCCGCGAGTTTCTGGCGCAAGTGCGTTGCTGCCTCAAGCCCGACGCCAGGTTCCTGGTTACCGAGCCGATTCCCCACGTTCGCGAGCGGGCTTTCCGGGAGACGCTGGATGCGGCGCAGGCTGTGGGGTTGGTGTTGCGCGAGCAGCCAAGGATTCGCGGCTGCCGGACGGCTCTTTTTTCGCGATCGCCGGCCGAACCTAGCGGTGTGTCTCTCAAATAGGTCTACAACGATGAAGGCGGAAGGCAGAAGGCGGAAGGCAGCAAAGGCAGGTGCTTGCTGCCTTCTGCCTTCCGCTTTCTGCCTTCGCCATTGTCAGGCTGCTTATGAGACAGGACACTAGCGGCTCTCAAGCAGGCTCTTGAAGAATGAGGCAAGGCGGGGGTCGGCCCAGTCGGTCGCCCCGATCAGTTTCCGCACCAGGCGCCCCTGCCGGTCCAGGATGAATGTTTCCGGGTACTTGAAGGTCTGGTAGCCGGCGCTCACCCGGCGATCCGGGTCGCGCGCCACAATCATCTTCAGTTGGTAGTCGGCGGCAAACTTCCTCAACGCCTGTTCGTCCTCATCCACGCTGAGGGCCAGCACCACCACGCCTTGCGGCGCAAACGCTTCCTGGAAGCGGTTGAGCGACGGCATTTCCTCAACGCACGGCGCGCACCACGTGGCCCAGAAGTTCAGCACCACGATCTTGCCGCGGTAGGCTGAAAGCTGAATCCTGCGGCCCTCCAGGTCCATCAACTGGAAGTCCGGAGTGGTCCGGCCGATCACCGGGCCGGGGTTCCCCGGGCGCAGAATCGCGTACAAGAAGGTTCCCACCACCAGCACCAGCAGGATGCGGGTTGCGTATTGGGCCCAGACAGGCGGCATTGGTGTAATCGCGGGTTGCGGATTGCGGATTTCTAAAGCAGCCGTTTTTAAATCCGCAATCCCAAATCCGAAATTGGACGGCGGTATAATCTAAGTGTTGCCGCAAACCAGTCTACTACAGCGGCCGCCGGCCGTAAGCGCGATTGTTCCCGCGCGCAATGAGGAAGCGAGCATCGGGAGTTGTGTGCTGTCGCTGCTGGAGCAGAACGACGATCTCGAGGTCCTGGTGGCGGATGACGGCTCGACCGACGGCACGGCCGCCGCCGTGCGGCAGATCGCGGGGCGGGACGCGCGGGTGCGGCTGGTTGCCGTGCCGCCGCTTCCGCCCGGCTGGGTCGGGAAAAACCACGCGCTCCACGTCGCCGCCCGCCTGGCCCGCGGCGATTGGCTGCTGTTCACCGACGCCGACACGGTCCACGCCCCGGGCGGTTTGCGCGCCGTCCGCGAGCGGGCCGAGCGCGAAGGCTTGGATCTGCTCTCGCTTTCGCCGGCGCAGCAGATGCGGAGCTGGTACGAGCGGGCGATTATTCCGCGGGTGTACCGGCAGCTTGAGCGGCTTTACCGGTTCGAACGGATCAACGACGCCGCCGGCCGGGAGGCGGCCGCCAACGGGCAGTACATCCTGATTCGCCGCTCGGCCTATGAGGCCCTGGGCGGGAACGCCGCGCTGGCCGGCGACATCCTCGAGGATGTGGCGCTGGCGCGCGCCGCCAGGCGGGCCGGACTCCGTTTGCGCTTCGAACCCGGCGCCGGCGTAGTGTCCACCCGCATGTACCGCAGCTTTCGCGCCCTTTGGGAAGGCTGGAGCAAGAACCTGTACCCGCTCTACCGCTGGAGCGGCGCCGCCGAGAAGAGCGCCGGCGCTGTTGCGCTCCGCCTGCTGGCGACCGCCGCGGGCACCTGGCTGTTCGACGTTGCGCCGGCGGGACTGGCGGTGTGGACATTGGCGGCTCCAGAGAGCGGCGGCCTGAAGGTCGCCGCTACGGCGCTTGCCTGGCTGGCTTTGCGCCACGCCTGGTACGCCCACCGTTTGCGCGCCGTGGGAGAGCGGGTTCGCCTCGCAGCCTGGTATTGGCCTGGCTCGGTCCTGTTCTCGCTGGTGCTCGTCAACTCGCTGGTGAAATACAGCTTCCGGCGGCCGGTGGCCTGGAAGGGCCGGGAGTACACAGGTGCCAGGTGTCAGGTTTCAGGTGTCAGGGATTGTCGGACCTGAGACCTGAGACCTGACACCTGATTTAGAGCCATGATTTATCTGACACGCAAAGCCGAGTTCTCAGCGTCGCACTACTACCATAACCCGCTGTTTTCGGCCCAGGAGAACGCCCGGCTGTTCGGGAAATGCAACAACCCGAACGGGCACGGCCACAACTATCTGCTGGAAGTAACGGTGAAGGGCGACGCCGACCCCGGCACGGGGATGGTGCTGGACCTGAAGCAGCTCAAGGAAGTGCTGAACCGCGAAGTGCTCGAGGTGCTGGACCATCGCTTTTTGAACCACGAGGTGGCCGCTTTCGCCTCGCGTATCCCGACCACGGAAAACATCGCGGTCGAGATTTGGCGGATGCTGGAAGGGAAGCTGCCGGCCGGCCGGCTGCACCGCATCCGGCTGTATGAGACCCACGACCTGTTCGTGGATTACTACGGAGAGCAAGGATGAACCACAAAGACACGAAGCGCACAAAGTCCACAAAGGTGCCTTCGTGGTGAGAATCATGTCCTCGATTGCCCACTTGACCCGGCGGTATTACTTCTCGGCCTCCCATCGGCTGCACAACGAGGCCCTGGGCGAGGAGGAGAATCGGCGGGTCTACGGCAAGTGCAACAACCCTTTCGGCCACGGGCACAACTACGCGCTGGAGGTGACGGTGGGAGGCGCGGTGGATCCGGCGACCGGGATGGTGGTGAACCTGGCGGACCTGGATCGTGTCGTCGGCGAGGAAATCCTGGAGCGGTTCGACCATGCCAACCTGAACGCCTGCCGGGAAAGCTTCGCCTCGCGGGTGCCGACCTCGGAAAACCTGTGCCAGGAGATCTTCCGGCTGTTGGACGATCGCTGGGGCAGGGAACCCGCGCTGGGCAACGCCCGGCTGGAACGGGTGCGGATCGAGGAGACCTCGGCCAACGCCTTTGAGTACGGCCCGCGTTCGGACAATTAACCACGGTGAATTTCAACTCTGGTTACGAACATGCCAAAGACTGTGACAAATTCCAAGGAGCGGAGCTCGGTGGCCGTGCCGTTCCGCGAACTGATCCGCGGCCTGCTCGTTCAGTTGGGCGAGGACCCGGATCGCGAGGGGCTGCGCCAGACGCCGCGCCGCGTCGAGCAGGCCCTCCGTTATTTGACCGAGGGCTATCACCAGGACCTCGATAAGCTATTGAACGGCGCTCTGTACAGCGTCTGCTACGACGAAATGGTGATCGTCAAGGACATCGAGGTGTTCAGCCTGTGCGAGCACCACCTGCTGCCGTTCTTCGGTAAGGCGCACATCGCTTACGTGCCGAACAAGAAGGTGATCGGCCTGAGCAAGATCCCGCGCCTGGTGGATGTGTTCGCGCGGCGGTTGCAGATCCAGGAGCGCCTGACCTCGCAGATCGCCCAGGCCATCGAGCAGAAAATCCAGCCCCAGGGCGTGGGCGTGGTGATCGAGGCGCGCCACCTGTGCATGATGATGCGCGGCGTCGAAAAGCAGCATTCCCGCGCCGTCACCAGCGCCATGCTGGGCGTGTTTCGCGACAGCAACCAGACCCGCGATGAATTTCTGTCATTGATTCGAAACAAGGATGAGGTTTAAATAGGACGCAGATAAACGCAGATAGACGCAGATCAAGCCGCAGCCGATCTGCGTTGATCTGCGTTCATCTGCGTTACATTCCTTTTTGCTTATGCGCTTGCAAGGACAAACGGCGGTTGTCATCGGAGCCAGCCGGGGGATCGGCCGGGCTATTGCCGAAGCTTTGGCGCGCGAAGGGGCGCGGCTGGTGATCGCGTCCCGCTCGCCACAATTGAAGCAGGCGCAGCGGGAACTGTCGCTGATTAGCGAGGTGCACGCGGTCCGCGCCGATGCCGCCCGTCCGGCCGCTGTCCGCCGCATCTTCTCCATGGCGCGGCAGGTATTCGGCGCGCCGGACATCGTGGTGAACAGCGCCGGGATGGCCGAATCGCAGCCGGTGGCCCAGACTTCCGACGAGCTGTGGAACGAAACACTGGCGTCCAACCTGACGGCGACCTTCCTGTGCAGCCGGGCGGCGTTGGAGTTGATGCTGCCGCGGCGTCACGGCCACATCGTCAATATCATTTCGACCGCCGCCACGATTCCATTTCGCGGCAACTCCGCCTACAGCGCGGCCAAGGCCGGCGCGCTGGCCTTCACCCGCGTGCTGCGCGAGGAAGTGCGCGATTGTGGAATTCGTGTCACAGCCGTGTTGCCCGGCCCTACCGACACGGCCATTTGGGAACGCCTCTGGCCGGATGCGCCCCGCGAGAAAATGATGTCGCCCGCCGACGTTGCCGCCGCCGTTCTTTCCGCGCTGGTGCTCCCTGAAAACGCGGTGATGGAAGAAATCCTGCTGCTGCCCATCTCCGGCTCTCTTTAGAAAAGGCTGCAGCCGAGCCGCGACCGTAAGGGAGCGTCCCCGAAACCGCGTCCCGAGGCCCACGCACGGAGTCGGGGACGCTCCCTTACGGTCGCGGCTCGGTCGCTTTTATGCGGTGAGGAAGTGG
>JAPKYU010000195.1 GCA_026394175.1 Acidobacteriota bacterium
CCCGCCGGCCCAGCAGGATCGCGCCGAGCTCAAGCGGCTGCTCCAGGAAGTGTTGCTGGCGGCGCTGGCGCAGGCCAAGGCCGCCGGCGTGCTGGAAATCGACCTGCTGGCCAACGCCGCGCTGTTCAAGTACCTGGGCTGGGAGGTGCAGCAACAATACGGCCGCATCGTGCAGGAGGCGAAGAACACGCTGAAGCTGTACGAGGGCCCGAAACACGAGCGCCATCTCAAGGCCTTCCATCTCAAGGAAACGTTCGCCCAGTTCCAGGCCGACAAGAAGAACATCCTGCGCCGGGTGAGCGGGGAACTGTTGCTGCTGGCCAACGAAGTGCAGGCCGACGCCGTGCGCAAGACGCGCGACTCGCTGTTCGGCAGCGAGGCGGGGCAGTGGTTTCCCTATCTCTCCAACCCGCTGGCGTTCACCGACAACGGCCACGACGACTACATCCACCTGAGCAAGTACGTGCTGTTTGGCCACTTCCGCGCGGATCCCGATATGTATGACCTGATCGAGAAGTGGCTGAAATCGATGCTCCGGTGGCTGGACGGCGGATCAGCGGAAGCGCGGGAGCTGGAGGCGCGCGCGCGGGCCCACCTGGAACTGGCGGCCGGCGTCGAATCGCGCCGCCAGCAACTGGCGCCTTCCGAGCGCAGCCGCGGGTTGGGGCGGCTCTTCGCCGGGCGCCAGCAGGAAGTGGGCGAACCGCCCATGACCCCTGAATTGGCGGGCCGCATGGAACAACTGGCCGTCTCGGAAAGCCAGTTGCGCCTGGTCGAGCAGGCCTACGACGCCCGGCTCGACACCATGCTGAACGAACCGGACAACGCCGAGGAGTTGTTTGGCGTGGCGCGCACCGAGCAACTGCTGGCCGAGGCCCGGGCCCGCAGGGCGGCTCGGGAGGAATTGGCGCCCCTGGAGGAGAAGCTGGAAATCCAGCGCTTCCTGATCGAGGAGTTCTTCAGCTCGGCACAGCAACTGGGCCTGCCCCCCTGGCTGGCGGCCGCTTACGAAACAGCCGGCGTCTACCAGGATTACTGCCCGCCGATCCATCCGCAGCAACTGAAGCACGCCCTGGTGGACCCCGCGGAGCGGAAGAAGGTGGAGGGGTTAATCGCCCACTACAAGCTGACCCACGGGACGGCGGCCAAGCTGGAGGAGACGGCGGGGCGGGTGCGGGCCAGCACGCCGCGGGATTTGCGTTCCCTGGTGGTCCGCTTCGTGCGCGACTTCATGCGCCATCACCTGGATGCCAGCCGCCTGGCCGCCCTGCAAGGCCTCATGGACCGGGTCCACCCGGCTTTCGAGGAGAAGAACCGGGAGCTGTCGCGTATCAACAACACGCTGTATGAGTTCCTGCTGCCGGAGGAACGCAAGCCGCAGGACGAGCGGGTGCTGGGCCACGCCATCCTGAAAGCGGATGTCCGCGATTCCACCAACATGACGGCCGAGCTGTTCGCCCGCGGCCTCAACCCGGCCAGCCATTTCAGCCTGAACTTCTTTCAGCCCCTCAACAAGCTGGTACCCCGCTACGGCGCCGAGAAGGTGTTCATCGAGGGCGACGCCATCATCCTGGCCATGTTCGAAAGAGCGGGCGCGGCGGCGGGCGGCTATCCCATGGCCCGCGCCTGCGGCCTGGCCCGCGAAATAATGGAGGTGGTGAACCTCTACAACTCCCGCGCCGAGAACTCCGGCTTCCCCCGGCTGGATATCGGCATCGGCATCTGCTGGCAAGACTCCGCGCCCATGTACCTGCTGGACGGCGACAACCGCATTATGATCTCCTCGGCCATCAACCTGGCCGACCGCTTGTCGGGATGCAGCAAGCTGGCGCGGCAGGCCCTGAACCAGCACAGTACCGTTTTCAACGTCTTCGTGTTTCAGACCATCACCGAGGACGCCGCCGCCGGGGCCATGGAGGAGTTCCTGGTCCGCTACAACACCGGCGTTTGCCTGAGTGAGGAAGCCTTTCAGAAGCTGGCCAGCGAGATCTCGCTCAAGCCACTGGAGGTGAAAATGCCGCTGCTGTGGGGGCCGGAGCGCGTCACGCTCCACTGCGGCTCCTTCCCGCTCTCGCTGGACGTGTTTCAGAAACTGGTGGTGCGGGAGGCGGCCATCCCCTTCGTTGACGCGCACACCTTTGAGGTCAAGGAGCCGACCGCCCGCAAATATTACGAAGTCTGCACCAACCGCAAGATTTACGAGTTCACCGACCAGGCCCTGGCGCAGCCGGCCCGGGGGTAGCCAGGTGCCAGGCATGGACACCTGACACCTAACACCTAACACCTGGCACCTAACACCTGCTCAGGCGTCCGGTTCGTTCAGCTTTTTGTGGATGGCGTAGAGGGCCAGCTCCAGACGGTCGGAGACGCCGAGCTTGTCGAAGATGTTGTGCAGGTGGTTCTTGACCGTCTGTTCGCTGATGAACATTTTCTCGGCGATTTCCTTGTTTCGGAAGCCCTGGCAAACCAGGCCGACAATCTCGCGCTCGCGGGCGCTGAGCAGCGATTTGGGGCGGGCGGCCGGCGGGGGCGCCGGTTCCGAGAATTCTTTCATCACCGCCGCTGTCAACTGCCCGTCCAGCCAGATTTCGCCCTCGGCGACCTTGCGGATGCTCTTGATCAGCAGGTCCGTGGTGTGTTGCTTGCGCACTACGCCGGCCGAACCGAGCTTCACCGCCTGGACCACCTCCTGCTCGTAATCGCAGGCGGTCAAAATGATGACCCGGGTCTCCTTGACCCGCTCCTGCATCTTTTGCAGAGCGGCAAGTCCGTCCATGCCCGGCATTTTCAGATCCAGCAGCACCACATCGGGGCGCAACTTCTCGACGATCTCCAGGGCCTGCTGCCCGTTCTGCGCTTCTCCGATGACTTGCAGGTCGTTCTCCAGGCTCAACAGCTTCCTGAGCCCGTCGCGAAAAATGGGGTGGTCGTCGGCGATGACGATGCGGATCTTTTTGCGCTCCTTGGCGCGGCCGTGTGACGTGGTGGGCAAAGTCCTACCTCGGGTCCATCGTACTAGTACTGCCCCGGTATCTTATTCGGCAATGACTGTCGTGTCAATGACCCAATCCCCAAAGTGTTGGTAGCATACGAATTGTCCGGTCGAATTAGCACACGATCTGTCCGCTTGAGCGGGAATCGGTACAGACTCCGAGGCGGGGGTGAAAATGGAGTCGATTCCGAGAGCCGCAGTGGAGCGGGCAATGAAGATTCAGG
>JAPKYU010000211.1 GCA_026394175.1 Acidobacteriota bacterium
TCTCGGGCGACCTGGGGGTCGACTGGGCCAAGGTGATGAAGGGCTACAACTACGTGGATGCCCTAAACGGTACAGGCGCGTTTACCGGCACGGCGCCGGGTACCACGACGCAGATTCAGGCTCCCTTGACCCTGGCAAGCCGCTACGGGTTGCCGCAGGTGTACCAGGGCGCCCGCAACATCCGGCTGGCCCTTCGCTTCACTTTCTAACCGCGCGCGTTTGCCGCACCGGGCCTCCCGCTCTCCGCGGGAGGCCCTTTTTCTTGCCCATTCGTGATTCACCACAAAGGCGTGAAGGACACAAAGGACACAAAGGAAGCGTCTTGGCGGGTCTTCGTGTTCTTTGTGTCTTTGTGGTGAGCCTCGGATGCCGGCTCTCAATTCAGGGACGTGCTTCCGGTGGAAGAAGGGAATGAGCTATTTCGCGGAACCGCTTGACCGTCTCGTAGGCTTCCAGGGCTTCTTCCAGTTCCGGTTCCGGGCTTTCGTAGCGAACTGCTACCGCAAAAAACGTGTACTCGGGCAGCCTGGAACGGAATTCCTCCAACGCGGGGAATTCGCTCAGAGCCAGCTTCAGCAGATCTCTCAGGTCGTGCGTAAGCGGGTACTCGATGCCGCGCGCCGCCAGCAGCGCCTTCAGCAGTTTCTCTGCCGTCTGCTGGATATGAAAGCAGACCGTGTCCAAAGGGACATCGTGCGCGAGTCCGCTGGACGCGTTCTTCCAGTCGTTCTCGGCCTTCTGCGCTAAAACGCGCGCACCCTCAATTCCGGCGCTCATATAAAACGCGGCCCTCACGAAGCGCCCGGGCAATAACGTGGTTTATGGCGCCAGCCCACTGCGCGACTTCAGTGGGCGTATACCACAGTATGTCGATCGGAACATCGATGCCGAAAAGCGAAACGTAGAGAGGTCCGACTCTCTTGTAATGCGAGAGACTGGAGTCTTTGACGACCAGCAAATCCACGTCGCTCTGCATGCGAACATCGCCGCGGGCGCGGCTGCCAAACAAGATGATCCTGTCGGGATCGGCGACTTCGACAATTCGCCGCACGATCTCCTCGAGCTTCGCCTCGTCCACCTCGACCGTGTACATCTGCGGCTTCCCCCTTGATTGTAGCCGCAGATCTCGCAGATTTCACGGATTGTTAATCGGCGGAATCAGCGAAATCTGCGGCTGAGCCGTTGAGGCACTTATTTGCGGATCAGGAAATTGCCGATGGCCAGGGCGTCGATGCCGCTGGAATAGAAGACGCGCAGGGCCTCGCCCGGGGTGGCGGCCAGCGGAGCGCCCGGCTGGTTGAACGAGGTGTTGATGAGCACGGGGTGGCCGGTGAACTGGCCGACGCGCGTCAGCAACTCGTGGAAATACTTATTGGAGGCGCGCGAGACCACCTGGATGCGGGCGCGGTCGCCCTGGAAGGCCAGCCCCGGAGTGGCTTCGGCATCCTTGACGCGGGCCACTGTGGCCAGGTAGGCGGCCGGCGCCGCCCACCGGTATTCGAAGTATTTCGGCGCCGCCTCTTCAGTCACCGAGGCGGCCAGCGGGCGGAAGGCCTCCCGCCGCTTGGTATACGCGTTCAGGTTCTCCTTCACCCAGTGGTCGCGGGGGACGGCCAGGATGCTGCGATGGCCCAGGGCGCGCGGCCCGAATTCCGCCGCTCCCTGGAACCAGCCCACGAACAAGCCCTCGTTCAGCAACTCGGCCACCGCCTCCACCATCTGCGGCATGGCCAGAACCTTGTAGCGTAGCCGGCAGTTGTCGAGGATGTCCTTGATGTACTGGCCCGAATAGGAAGGGCCAAGGCTGGCCGACATCATCGAGCGCTCGAGCGTGCCGCCGGCCGACTGCGTGGCGGCCATGGCGGCGCCCACCGCGCAGCCGGCGTTGCCGGCGGCCGGCGGGATGAACCCCTCGCGGAAGCCGGTCCGGGAAGCCAGCGCTTCGGCCAGCAGGGTATTGAAGGCCACGCC
>JAPKYU010000460.1 GCA_026394175.1 Acidobacteriota bacterium
CGACGAACTCGCTGAACTCGAGCTGGCCACAGACGAGGCGCTAGGGCGGGTGGAACCTGAGGACACGGGTGCCGAGTCGTAGACCTGTGCGGCCCAATCCGGCAATGCACCCGACGCACTTCGCACGGTCGCTGCGGTTGACCGAGCAGACTCTCCCCATTAAGATGTCGTTGGGGGAGAATCCGAGCAGCGGCAGGCCATCCCCGAGAAGAGGTCGGAACCGGAAATGAAAGCGGCCGTTTACCATGGCATTCGCGACGTGCGGGTCCAGTATGTGCCGATGCCCTCGGCGGGGCCGGGCGAGGTGGTCCTGCGGGTGCTCCTGTGTGCGGTCTGCGGGACGGACAAACGCATTTTCACCCACGGGCAGAAGAACGTGGTGCCGCCGGCCATCACCGGCCACGAGATCGTGGGGACCGTGCACCAGATCGGTCCCGGCGTGGGCGGGGGACTGCAAGTCGGCCAGAAGGTCATTGTGGCCACGGTCGTGGGCTGTGGCCGGTGCGTCTACTGCCGGCGCAAACAATACAACCTCTGCGACTCTTTCACGGCTCTCGGGTACGATTACGCCGGGGGGTTTGCCGAATACGTCAAAATTCCCGCCAGCGCGGTAGCCCAAGGGAATGTGATCGCCATCCCCGGCTCCATGTCACCCGAGCGCGCGGCGCTGGTCGAGCCGCTCTCCTGCTGCCTGAATGGCCAGGAATATCTGGGCGCTCAGCCCGGCGACCGCGCGGTGATTTTCGGCGCCGGACCCATTGGCTTGATGCACGCCGGCATCCTCAAAGCGCGGGGCTGCCAGCCGCTGATCGTCGCCGACATGGTCGATGAACGCTTGGCCTATGTGCGGGAGTTCGGCCTGGGCCTGCCGGTGAATACGGCCGGGGCAGAGGCGGTCGAAAGAATCCTCAAGGCTGGCGGAGGCGAGAAGTTTGATGTGGCCGTAACCGCCTGCGCGGTGAAGGCCGCGCAAGCCGACGCGCTGCGTCTGGTGCGTAAGAAGGGGCGGATTTCCTTCTTCGCCGGCATCCCCAAGGATGATCCCATCCTGGGCATTGATACCAACCACATCCATTACAGCGAGATTTCCGTCTTCGGCTGCTTCGCCTCCAACCTGCAACATTACCATCAGGCGCTGGAGATGGTCTCGCGCGACGACCTGCCCTGGGACCGGTTCGTCACCCACAAGTTCAAACTGGACGATATCCTCCAGGCCTACGCGGTTGTCGAAGCGGGGCAAGGGATCAAAACGGTCATCGACTGCCAGTAGCACAGACCTCCATGGACAAGGAATCGCTATCGCAACTCATCGAGATCTCGCACGCCGTCGGCGCTCATCGGGAATACGTCCAGGCCGGCGGCGGGAACACGTCGGTGAAGTCGCCCGACGGCCGAACCATGGCGATCAAAGCCAGCGGAACGGCCCTGGCCTCGATGGGCGAGTCATTGGGCTGGGTGGAACTGGACCTGGCCCGGGTGCGGGCCATTTTCGAACGGAGAGACCTCGCTACCTTGGAGACCAATGAGCGCGAGGCGCGCATCCTGGAACAGCTTACCGCCGCGGTGGTCGGGGGGCGCGGCCGCCCTTCGGTTGAAAGCGTGCCGCACGCGCTTCTCGGCAGAGTGATCATCCACACCCACCCCGTGGCGGTCAACGCTGTTACCTGCGGCCCCGGCGAGAAGGCCTTGAGCGAGATCGCTCCCTCCGATGAGCCCCCGCCCCTCTGGATACCTTACTCCGACCCTGGCTGGAGCCTGGGCATGGCGATCCGGTCCGCAGCGGGCGTTTACGAGAAGAAACACGGCTGCCTTCCGGCGGCCATCTTTCTGGAGAACCACGGCCTCTTCGTTTCAGCGTCCCAGGCCGGTGAGTGCCTGGCGCTCCACCATGAGTGGGTCAGCCGCTGCGAGCGGTACTTTTCGCCCAAGGCGCCCCCCCTGCGTTCGGCGCCCAGGCTGGATTCGGCCTCGCTGCGGAAAGCCATGGTCGAGCTGCGCCGCGTGTGGCGCGAGGCACGCGGTGTCCCGCTTCTTGCCCGCCTTTCGGACGATTCCGAACTGATCGGCGCCGCCTGCGAGGGCACGGCAGAGACGCTGGCCGCCGGCGCACTCACGCCCGACATCATTGTTTACACGGGCGGGCGCGCGGTCCTGGCCGATGCGCTGGAAGAACTGGCCACGAAGCTGAAGCCGGCGCTGGCGGAGAGTGCGCCGCCGCGGGTTGCGCTGGTGAAGAACGTCGGTGTTTTCCTGCTGGCCGAGGACGCGCGGCGGCTGGAGGCCGCCGAGCAGGTGGCGGCCAGCGCCGCCAAAATAGCGCGGCTGGCGGCAGGCTCCGGCGGGGCCCGGAACCTCTCCCGCTCCGCCGCCGAATTCATCACCAACTGGGAGGCCGAACACTACCGCGCGCACCTGTTGGAGTCTGCCGACGCGCCGCCGGCCGGCCAGGTAGCCTTGGTGACCGGAGCGGCCTCCGGATTAGGCTGCGGCATTGCCCAGGGGCTGGTCGAGGCTGGGGCGGCCGTGGCCTTCTGCGACGTCGACCAGCCGGGGGCGGAGGCCGCGGCGGCCGCCTCCACGGAGCCCCGGCGCGCCCTCCCCGTGCGCATGGATGTGACCGACGAGGCCGCGGTGGCCGAGGGCTTCGACCAGGTCCTGTGCCGCTGGGGCGGCGTGGACATCGTGGTTTGCGCCGCCGGGATCGCCCCGCCCTACGAACTCGTGGATATGCCGCTCGACAAGTGGCGCCTGGCCCTGGAAATCAACCTCACGGGCTACTTCCTGGTGGCCCGCGAGGCCGCCCGCATTATGCGTGCCCAGGGCGACGGCGGATCGATGATCATCGTCTCGTCCAAGACAGGGCTGGATGCTTCCAGGGCCAACTCTGCCTACAATGCCACCAAAGCCGGGGAACTGCACCTCATGCGTGGCTGGGCGCTGGAGCTGGGGCCCGACGGCATTCGCGTCAATGCCGTCGCCCCGGGGAACGTTTTCGAAGGCTCCAGAATCTGGAACCCGGAGTACATCAAGGTTTGCGCCGACAAGAGGGGTATCAAGCCGGAAGAAGTTATCCCTTACTATACCTCGCTGACCGCCCTGAAGCGGGAAGTCAAGCGCTCGGACGTGGCTGGGGCCGTCGTCTTCCTGTGCTCGGACCGAGCGCGCTGCATCACGGGGCAAACCCTGGTGGTTGACAGCGGGCAGGTCATGGTCCGATGAGCAGCCCACGCCAGCGCAGCCGGACGGAGCTGGAAGCAGCCCTCGGGGGCGGATCGCTGAAGGAGCGCCTCGAGGCCTTGCGTGAGCTGTGCGCCCAGCTCGGCGAGACACCGCGCCGGGGCACAAACACCCACGTCCATACCAACGAGTCTTTCAGCGTGTTTCGCTCGCCGACCGAAGCCGTGTGGCACGCCGCGCGCGAGGGCCTGGCGGTACTGGGCATCAACGATCACTATACCGTCGCCGGACACGAGGAGTTCCGCCGCGCGTGCGAGATCGCAAGCATCGCCGCAGTCTTTTCCCTGGAGGCCGTGGCCATGGACCGCGCCGCCGAGGCTGCCGGCCTCCTGCTCAACGATCCTGACAACCCCGGCCGAGTGTACCTCTGCGGCAAGGGTGTCACCAGGGTTCCTCCCGACTCGTCCGCCGCGTCGCGGAATCTGGCCCGCATGCGCGCCACGCTCGATCAGCGCCACCGGGAAATGACTGAGAAGGCCGCGTCGCTCTTACGGGAGCGCCTGGGAGCGCCTGGCCCGACGTGGGAGGCCGTTCGCGCTCTGACTCCGCGCGGCAACGCCACCGAGCGGCACGTGGCCTGGGCTGTGCTGGCGCGCTTGCAGGAGCTGGCTGCGGAGCGAAGTGTGCCGCCGGCGGAACTCCTTGAGCGCTGCTGCGCGGCTGCTCCGCCGGCTGGGGCCGACGACGCGTCCCTCCAGGTCTTCATCCGCGCCAAACTCCTCAAGGCCGGCCGGCCCTGCTACGTGCCCGAGTCCAAGGAGGCATTCGTCTCCCTCGAGGAGCTTCGCGAAATCTTCCTGGCCTTCGGGTCCATCCCGGTCTACCCGGTGCTGGGCAACCCGGTCACGCCCGGCGAGCAAGATGTTGAAGGGCTCCTGGATCGTCTCGAGGCCGCGGGCATCCTGGCCATCGAGGTCATCCCGCACCGCAACACACGGGAGCGTCTGGGGGAAATCGTCTCCGCGGCGCAGCGTCGCTGGTGGCCGGTGTTCAACGGCACCGAGCACAACACCCCCGAGCCCCGGCCGCTCCTTGACCGTTTTGCGCTGGACCCGGAGTTCGAGCCCTGGTTCCGCCAGAGCACGGCGGTGCTGCTGGGGCACCAGCGGCTGGTGGCGCGCGGCGAGCAGGGATTCGTGGGCGAGGATGGCCGGCCGTCAATCCGCGACGCCCGCGCCAGGTTCGAGCGCCTCAGTAGCGCTGGCGCATGAGGGTGGTTCTCGCCGGGCGATGCTCGACAGATTGAACACCCGCAAGTGCCTGGCCGGCGGGCGCCGCGTCAGGATTCGCCCAGCAGGCCCTGCACCTTGGCGGCCAAGGCGGCCGGCAAGAACGGCTTTTGGATGAAATCGCTGTTCAGGTCCAGTCCCGCGCCGTTGGCGAATTCATTGTCGCTGTACCCGGACATGTAGAGGACCTTGAGACCGGGGCGGGTTTTGGTGAGTTGCCCGGCCAGTTCCGTGCCCGTCATTCGGGGCATGACCACGTCGGTGAGCAGGAGGTGGATCCGGCCCCGGTATTGGCGCGCGGCGCTGAGCGCTTCGGCGCCGTCGGCGGCCGTGATCACGGAATAGCCGAGCTGCTCCAGGCAGGCGCGGGCCAGCCCGCACACATACTCCTCGTCTTCAACCAAAAGGATGGTTCCGCGGTCGGGCGCCTGCGCGCTCCCGCATTCGGGCCCCTCCGCGGCGGGCGCCTCCGCGACGCGCGGCAGGAACATGGTGAAGGTAGCGCCGTTGCCCGGCGCGCTGTCGGCCCAGATACAGCCGCCGCTCTGCTTGACGATGCCATAGACGGTGGACAGCCCCAGGCCCGTGCCCTTGCCAACGTCTTTGGTAGTAAAGAAAGGCTCGAAGATGTGCGCAATGGTCCTCTCGTCCATCCCCTCGCCGGTGTCGGATACCTGGAGCATTATGTAGTCACCGGCTTCCACCCGGACGCTGCCCCGGTTGAAGGCCTTCTCGACCTGCTGATTGGCGGTGGTGATGGTGAGGCGGCCGCCGCGCGGCATGGCGTCGCGGGCGTTGACGGCCAGGTTCATGATGACCTGCTGCATCCGCACCGGGTCGGCCCGGACGGCGCCCAGGCCCGGGTGCAGGAGGCTGATCAGCTCGATGTCCTCGCCGATGAGCCGCTGCAGCATCTTATGGCATTCCACGGCCACGGTGTTGAGGTTGACCACGCGCGGGTCCAGGCGCTGGCGGCGGCCGAAGGCCAGAAGCTGGGTGGTCAAGGAGGCGGCCCGCTCGCCGGCCTTCTGGATCTCAATCAGCATGCCATGCAGGGGATCGTCGGGGCTGAGGCGCTGCAGGGCCAGGTCGGAATAGCCCAGGATGGCGGTCAGCATGTTGTTGAAGTCGTGGGCCACGCCCCCGGCCAGGCGCCCCACCGCTTCCATCTTTTGAGACTGAAATAGTTCCTCCTCCAGCCGTTTCCGTTCGGTCACATCGCGGGCGATGCCCTCGATGCCGATGGGCAGGCCGTCGCGCCGGACAACGTGCGCGCTGACCTCGATGGTCAGGCGGCGGCCGTCCTTGGCCAGGATGTCGATCAGGTAGGGCGCGACCGGGACGCCGGCCAACCGCCGCCGGATGTTTTCCCTCCCCCGCTCGCGCCACTCCGGCGCAATCACCTGATCGATGTTCAGGCGCGTGACCTCAGCCTCCGTATAGCCGGTGGTGCGGAGGCCCGCCCGGTTGGCGGAGAGGAGGTTCCCCTGGAGATCGTGGGAGTAGACGATGTCGTTGGCGTTCTCCACCAGCGAGCGGTAGCGCTCCTCGCTCAGGCGCAGCGCTTCCTCGGCCTGCCTGCGCTCGGTAATATCCTGGCCGATGCTGGTGGCGCCGGCGGTCCGGCCCTGCGCGTCCCGCAACAAGGTATTGTTCCAGCCGATCAGGCGCCGGTTGCCGTCCCGGGTCACGATCTCGTTCTCCACGTAATGGGGAATGTCGCCGGACCGGATGCCGTCCTCGAAAGGGGCCCGG
Source organism: Acidobacteriota bacterium (assembly GCA_026394175.1). Lineage (GTDB taxonomy): Bacteria > Acidobacteriota > Terriglobia > JAJPHL01 > JAPKYU01 > JAPKYU01. The sequence goes on from JAPKYU010000460.1 coordinate 6,222, forward strand.
ATGCGGCCGCGCGCCTCGGCCGGCACAAACATTTCAAACCAGTCGCTTCCCAGCACCTCGTGGCGGCGGTAGCCGGCTAACTCCAGGAAAAAATCGTTGCAGAAAGTGACCCGGCCGGCGGAATCCAGCGTGACCGCCGCCAGGCGGACGTGTTCCAGAATCTCGCGCCAGCGGCGTTCGGATTCCCGCAGGGCGCTTTCCGCCACCCGCAGCGCGGTGATGTCGCTGAACGTGGTGCACACCTGGGAGGGACGCTGTTCGCCGGGTCTCAGGCACGGAACACTGCTGACCAGGAGCCATCGGTCGCCGTCGCCGCGGGCGTTGCGGACACCCACAACCACGCCGCCAACCGCCTCGCCGGTTTGCAGCGCGGCCATCAGCGGCGTCTCATCGATTCGGAACGGCGAGCCGTTTTCGTGGATCACCCGCCACTGCGGATCATCGGAGGCGCGGCCCAGCAATTCTTCCAGATCCGATCCCAGGATGCGGCACGCCGCCGGGTTGGCGGAAACAACGCGGCCGGAAGAATCCTGGTAGATGACGCCCTGCGACATGGTTTCAAACAGGCCTCGGTACTTCTCTTCGCTCTCCCGCAGCGCTTCTTCGGCCTGCTTCCACTCGGTTACATCGCGTGAAATGCCGATGGTCCCGACGATCCGCCCGCGGCTGTCGGTGAACGGACATTTGGTAACCGAGACCCACTCCCGGTGGCCGTCGGGATAGGTCGTAAGCCGCAATTTGCCGACCATCGGAACACCCGAGGCCATGATTTCCTGTTCTTCGGCAAAAAAGCCCCGGGCGACCTCGGGAGCGAAAAAGTCAAAATCGGTCTTGCCGGCCAAAACCGCCGGGTCGCCCGCCCCCAGCGCCACAGCATGGGCCAGGTTGTTGCGCAGGAAGCGCCCGTTGGCGTCTTTGAAGAAAATCTTGTCGGGCAGATTGTCCATCAGAGCGCGAAGCAGATCGCGCTCGCGATGCCCGCCTGTGGTGCTGCCGGCGACGACGCGTGCGCCGGCGACCGCCCGGGCGGCCATGCCGGCGAGCGCCAGCGCCCGGCCGATGGTCCGGGTTGCGAACTTCACTGGCACGGCCAGACTCCTTTGGATTGAGTCATTAGGGCAGCATACG
>JAPKYU010000671.1 GCA_026394175.1 Acidobacteriota bacterium
AGTCCGAAGCCGGCGAAGCAAGAAACAGCACCGCCCCTTTCAAGTCGATTCCGTCTCGCCCCATGCGCCCCAGGGGGGTGCGGTCGCTGTAATCCTGCTCGAAAGTGCCCGGGAACCCACGCGCGAATCCCCCGGGCGAGATTGCGTTCACGTAAACGCCTTTCGGTGACAGGAAGCCGGCCAGATCGCGTGTCAGTCCGATTACCCCCGCTTTCGCCGCCGCGTAATCCACGGGTTGTCCATTCATGCCGCTCCGGGCGTACATCCGGCGATCCCGCCCGATCATGCCCGCCATGGAGGCGATGTTTATGATTTTGCCCGATCCCTGGTCCGCCATGATTCGCCCGACTTGCCGGCAGCAGTAGAGGACGCCGGTAAGGTTGAGAGCGATCAGGTAGTCGATGTCTTTCGGGTCGCGCTCGGTCAACCGCGCGACATTGGGACTGGCACCGCCGCCTCCCGCATTGTTGACCAGGATATCAATGCGCCCTTTCCAGGCATGAACGTCAGCCACGGCCCGCTCTACCTCTTCAAAGCGGGTCTGATCCAGTTGCAGCGGAAGCTGCTCGCCGCCATGGGCTTTACATAAGCGTTCGGCAGTCTGACGCGCGCTGTCCATGCGGCGGGAAGTGATGGCCACCGCACAACCGGCTGCGGCCAGTATGGAAGCAGCGTCGAATCCGAGATGTCGCGCACCCCCGGTCACCAGCGCGATCTTACCCGAAAGATCGAAGAGAGCCCGGATCTCGTCGTGCATTGTCTCGCTCCTTTTCACTGGCCTTCAGGCTCGGGAACTAGTGTCAACGCCAGACGGCGAAAATCGCGCACACGGTGGAACGTGGCGAAGTCCGCGTCGTGGTGGTTCGGCGCCTTGAGGCTGGAACGGGAGATGATAGCCAAGTCGTCGCCGTCAATCACCGGCTTGGCGTACATAAAAGACTGCGAAATTTTCCCCGCCTGCGCGACACACCCGGCCTGGAACCAGTTCAAGCCGTCGAGGCTGTAGAACAACATAAGGAAGGGACGGTCGTTCCCGCCAACTCGGCCGTCGCCTCCCGGCCCACCGGCCGGCCGCCAGTCAAAGGCGCCCTGGCCGTCGGCTGCCAGGTTGGTAGTAGCCCAGAACAGCCTCGATACTTCGTCCCAGATGACGCAAAACTTCAATTGCCCACCGGGTACCGGGTGGAACTGGGTGAACTTCAGGCGCAGTTCCCGACCGTCGTCGTTTACGTCAAGCACCGCGGCCAGACCCGTCGTGGACTGTCGTTTCGCCTTGACGGTCATGAGGACCCTCAACTGCCCATGCACGTCGATGACGTTTGGTTCCAGGTACTGACTGGTTCGATCGGCAAACTTCGCACTCGTCAGACTCTCGGGCAATCCGGGGAACGGAACGGGATTCGACAGGCGCCAGGAGCGCGGATCCATGGGATCGTGCGACAAGTCCCCGGCAACGATGCGCGGCCCGCGATACAACATGCCGAAACTGAGGTCGTCAACGGCCCAGTAGAGACGGCGATCGCGAACGACCATGCCTGTGTGGCAATTCCAGAAGTGCCCTTTGAACAAAGTCACCGGATCCGACCAACTGTTGCCTCCATCCCGGCTGCGCAGCAGGAGCAAATCGTCGTTGCGGAACTCGGTACCCCCCTTCATGGCGAAAAGGTAAAGGATTCCACGATGCACCCAAGGGACACCCGAGTAGTAGGGAAGCTGTGCGACCGCGCGCCACGTCTGACCGGCGTCAAGGCTGCGGACGATGTGCGTGCGACTGTGTTCGACCCGGCGCGCCTGGCTCCATTCGGAGCGAGGCACTACGGGCACCACAGCCAGCAGGCCGCCGTCGTCCAACCGCACCAGACCGGGCCCTTCGACGTAGGACTCGCGATCAGGGTTGTGGTGAATCACGGTGTAATGCTGAGCTAGCGGTGTAGCGGGAGAAGCGGCCGCATCGAGCCCCGCGGCTTCCGCCGCCGAACCGATGCCGAGACCACCGGACAACAGCAGTACCGCGCAAGCGCCCGCGAGTAAGGTTCGAAGCGGATTAGGGCCATTGAGTGTCACCGCGCACGCCTCCCCTTTTGCGCCCGCAAACGTCTGGCTGGTTTCCGGCAGCGTCCTCTGGCGGGTTACATCATCCATTGGTGGTCATGAGTAATCGATCGACACCCGTACCTGTTCCAACGTCAAAGCCGGCGTCGCCGCCCGCTCGCGCGGCTCAATGATCACCTGGAAGCGGTTAAGCCCTTTTGTCAGTGCCTTCGTTGGATAGGCGAGCCAGCGTGAATTACCTGACTCGTGGGCAACCTTGTCCGGCTCGTCGGGTGACTGGCCGTTGACCTTCCACGAAATGCGAAACGATTCCGGTTTCCCGCTCCACTGAGTTAGTAGCGCCGTGCGCGCAGCTGTTTCCGGGCGGTCGGCCATGTCGAGCTTCAGCCGAGCCGCAGCCGGCCCCGCAGCGAAGGAAAAGTGGAGCGGAAGCTGGCCCGGCGCGATCGTGAAGTTCTGCTTGCGTGAGTAGTCCGGGTCGATCCGATAGAGCTTGTTCATCCGCTCGATGCGGGCGGGCTCGCCGACCTCCCGCAACGTCCCGTATTCGGCCGGGATAAAATGGTTGAAAAAGTAAATTCCGTCCACTCCTTCCTGCCATGCCCGGTAGGCGGCCGCTCGAACAGCCTCCGGACGCCCGAGCACTTTTTCCATGCGATCCAGGCTGCCATAGACCGGGACTTTGTGAGCGTGACCGATTCGCACCCACTCGCTAAACGCGGCGGAAAACGGAGCGTTGCCGTTGCCCGCGATCAGCAGATCCACGCAACCGTCGGCCATCCAGGTTTCGGGGTCCAGACCAATCGCCAGGGCGCTCTCCGGACTGTCGGGCACGCGGGCGGCCAGCAGGATCGGCCGGCCACGCCGCTTTCCGTGTTCGTCGAGCGTGCTGCGTACCTGTCGCACGAAGTCTCGCATGACCGGGATATAACGGCGCTCCTGCCCGAAGCGGAAAAAGAAGGGGTGGCGTAGCCAGTCGAGTTCTATGCCTTCCAGGTCGTAGCGGCGGCACGCCTCGGCAACAACGCTGAGGAAGTAGGCACGCACTTCCGGGTGAGCGTAATCGTAAGCCGACCAGGACTGATAGTCGCGCGAATCTCTGCTGCGCCGCTTCAAGACGTCGGCCAGGGGGTGCTCCGTCGAGTCGCCCTTCGCCCATGCCAGGAAGCGCCTCTCGAACTCCTCCCTGGTGACATTCGCTTGCAATAGTTGTGGATTTGCAAGCCGGAAAGGCTCCGACCACGCCGGCCCCTGGAAGCCGAACGACGAGTGGCAGTCGTTCATGCGGATGGAGAAAATGAATTCCATTCCGTTTTTGTGCGCGAAATCGACCACCGGTTTCAGGGGATCGGGCCCCAGCGCGGCGATCCGGTCACGAGGAAAATCCCAGACCGACCAGTTGAAGTGCCCGCAGTAGAAGAGGCTGTCAACCTGGGTGCCGGCCAGCGGCGTCATTCGCAGATCCAGAAACTGCGCAGCCGACGAGTAGCGTTCCGGCAGCTTGATGGCCTCCGGGTTGTCAGCCGTCCATAAGCGTCCGAGCCCGAACGCCATGAAGCGGAGATCATCACCATCGTTGTTCCAAATGATTCTGCGGCGCCGGCCGCCCGGCGGCGCGCCCGGCGCGTGGCTGCGTGCCGCCAGCGGCGCGGCAGCCGCGGGGGCGGCAAGCGCCCGCTTCAGAAAACTTCGCCTGTCGTGCATGGTTCCCTCCCGGCTTCAGCCGGCCGCCGATTCCGCCAGCTTCCCTTCCTTCAGCCCGGCGAGGATGGGCCGGATGAAGTCCAGTTCCTGCTTGGTAGCGGGAACCTGCGGCCCGCGCGGCGGACCGATTCGAAGCCCCGAACCCATCTCGATCGCGCCCCGCAGAATCGGGATTGGATTGATCCGCCCGTTCTGGTTCAAGGCGGAGAAGAACGGCGCCAGCCGGAAGTAGATCTCGGACGCTTTAGCGTTGTCGCCCGAGTAATACGCCGCGATCATCGCCTTCATCCAGTTGCCGATGATGGCCGAGCCGCCGCTGACCACGCCCACGCCGCGCTGGGGCAGCACCTGCAGCACCATGGTGTCGTCGCCGCAGTAGATGGAAAAATCGGGTGGCGTGCGCAGCGCGAAAGCCGTCGCCTGCGTCGGGGCCACTCCCGCCTCTTCCTTGATGCCACGAATGTTCGGCACTTCGCTGACCAGCCGCTCCAGGGTTTCCGGCTCCATGTTCACGCCAGTGAACAGCGGAATGTTGTAAACGAGGATGGGGATGGAGACGGTCGCGGCCGCGGCGCGGAAGTGCTGCTCGATGCCCGCTTGCGTGGGCTTCGAGTAGTAAGGCAGCACGACCATCGCGACGTCGAAGCCGAGCTGTTCGGCGATCCGGGCGAGCTTCACGGTGGCGCGCGTGCTGGCCGAGCCGACGCCCGCCACCATCGGCACCCGCCCCGCGACCGCCGCCTTGCCCGCCTTCCAGATTTCGACGCGCTCCTCGTCACTCATGGTGTGAAACTCGCCGGTGGTCCCCGTGAGGATGAGCGAGTCGCAATAGTCGTTATTGATGATGAAATCGATGAACTGTTCGAGGACCTCGAAGTTCACGTCCTCATTTTCCTTGAACGGCGTAACCGGCGGCACCGATACGCGCCCCATGATTTCCAAAGCAGTTTTCATAACCCTCCGTGGTGTGATTCTGCCTCCGTCGAGAAGGCAGGGTTGTTCATCAGAACACAAATCGCAGACCCAGTTGCGCGATCCTTCCGTCGTTGACCGTATCGCTGATCTTGCCGAACGCGGCGCTGCCGCGCGAACCATTCGGCAACCCGAAATTCGCACGGTTGAACAGATTGAGGAATTCGCCCCGCAACTGGACGAAGCGCCGCTCGCTGAATCTGAAATCCTTGAGCAGCGAAACGTCGAAGTTTGCGAAGCCGGGGCCGGTCCCGATCGTGCGGGCGGCATTTCCCAGCACGCCGTTACCGGGGAAGGCGAATGCGTCGGTGTTGAACCAGCGATCGACCAATTGGGCGCGCGGGCGATCGCCTGGCAGGCCGGCGTTGCCGACAATGTTCGGCCGTTGCGAAGACGAAAAGGCATTGAGCCGGTTAACCGGTTGCGCGGATGCAAGCGGCGGCCTTTGCCGACCGGCAGTTCGTACACGAAGCTCGCGACTAACCGGTGCCGCATATCGTTGCCCGAAAGCGATTTGTCCAGACGGCGGCTGTAGTAGCTCTGCTGGCCGTCGCCCGGCGCTCCACCGGCCTCGATCCGCGCCTCCACGTCATCAATGGTCTTCGACCACGTGTAGTTAGCCAGCAGGTTGAGTCCACCCGAGAACCGTTTTTCCACCTTGGCGTTCAGTGCGTGATAGGAAGCGTTGCCCCAATCTGGCGCGATCCAGCTCACGCTCCCGTATTGAGGGAATGGGCGCAGGCGCTGGTCTTGCGTGGCTCCTCGGAGCTCGGGTCGAATCTCGTTGATGTTGACCGTCCGCCCCGTCACTCGGTGGGCGAGATTGCCCGTGTAAGTGAGGTCCAGCAGGTAGGTGCCCAGTAGTTGACGCTGGATGCCGAGAGTGAACTGGTGCGCGTAGCTGTTGCGATGGTCCTTCGCCAGGAAGTCGGGACTGATGCGGACGCTCTCGCCA
>JAPKYU010000132.1 GCA_026394175.1 Acidobacteriota bacterium
CGCTGCCGTAATTCCTCAAACCGTTTTCCGATTCGCGACATGCCTTTGAACCACAAAGACACGAAGAGCACAAAGAACCACTAAGGTTTATTCTTCGTGTTCTTCGTGTCTTTGTGGTGAATCATCCAGTCTCAGCTCCCGCTGCAGGATTTCCATGTCCTTGTCGCCGCGGCCGGAAACGTTGATCACGAACACCTGGCCCGGCGCGCGCGGCGCCCGCCGGATGGTCTCGGCGACGGCGTGCGCGGGTTCCAGCGCCGGGATGATGCCTTCCAGGCGCGCCAGGGTCCGGCACGCCGCCAGGGCGTCGGCGTCGGAACAGGCGGTGTACTCGGCGCGCGCGTTGTCGTGCAGCCAGGCGTGCTCGGGGCCCACGGCCGCATAATCCAGCCCCGCGGAGACCGAGTGCGTGGGCGCGATCTGGCCGGCTTCGTCCTGCAGCACGTAGCTGTACGTGCCCTGCAGGACGCCGGGCGCGCCGCCGTGGAACCGCGCCGCATGCTCGCCCAGCGACGGGCCGCGCCCGCCGGCCTCCACGCCCACCATCTTCACGGGCGCATCGTCAAGGAAGTCGTAGAACAACCCTATGGCGTTGCTGCCGCCGCCCACGCAGGCCAGCAGCAGGTCGGGAAGGCGGCCCTCGGCCTCCAGCACCTGGGCGCGCGTCTCGCGTCCGATCACGCTCTGGAAATCGCGGACCATCAGCGGGTAGGGGTGCGCGCCCAGCACCGAGCCCAGCAGGTAATGCGTGGTCTCGACGTTGGTGACCCAGTCGCGCATGGCTTCGTTGATGGCATCCTTCAGCGTGCGGCTGCCCGAAAAAACGGGGACCACCTCGGCGCCCAGCAGCCGCATGCGGACCACGTTGAGGCGCTGCCGGGCCATGTCCTCCTCGCCCATGTAAACCACGCAGTCGAAGCCGAACAGCGCGCAGACGGTGGCCGTGGCCACGCCGTGCTGGCCCGCGCCCGTCTCCGCGATGAGCCGGGTCTTGCCCATCCGCCGCGCCAGCAGTCCCTGACCCAGGCAGTTGTTGATCTTGTGCGCGCCGGTGTGCAGCAGGTCCTCGCGCTTCAGGTAGATTCGCGCCCCGGCAAGGTGCTGGGTCAGCCGCCGCGCGTAGGTCAGCGGAGTCGGCCGGCCGGCATAGCGGCGCAGCAACTCATCCAGCTCGGCCTGAAAGCCCGGATCCTGGCGCGCCTGGAAATAGGCGCGCTCCAGCTCCTCCAGCGGCGCCATCAGCGTTTCCGGCACAAAGCGCCCGCCGTAAGGGCCGTACCGCACCGTGATTGTCTTCTCAACCACTGCCATCTCTACCTTCCGCCTCGCGGACGGCGCGAATGAACTCGCGCAGCAGGCGGGGGTCCTTTCTGCCCGGCTCGCGCTCCACTCCGCTGGCCACGTCCACGCCCCAGGGAGCGACCTGCCGGACGGCTTCGCCGGCGTTCTCCGCTGTGAGGCCGCCGGCCAGAATAATGCGGCCGAAGCGCTTGGCGGCAATGGCGGCCCGCCAGTCGAAGCGCGCACCGGTCCCGCCGGGTGTGCTGCCCGCCGCGTCGAGCAGGAAGGCGTCGGCGCGGTAGCGGCCGAGTGTCTCGGCGCAAAACCGGTCATCAACACGGAAGGCCTTCAGCTTCTGGTATGGCCCGAGCCGATCCAGGTATTCCGGCGGTTCCGAGCCGTGCAACTGCACGGCCGTCAGCCCGGCCTGCCGCGCGATGGCCAGAACCTCGGCCGGTTCTTCGTCCACGAAGACCCCGACCTTGGCGATCTGTGGCGGCAGCGTCTCGATAATCGCCGCGGCCGCCCCGGGGGCCAGGTAGCGCCGTCCCGGCCGCCAGAAATTGAAGCCCAGCGCGTCGGCGCCCGCCTCGAGCGCCGCAGCGGCATCCTCCGCGTTAGTGATCCCGCAGATCTTTACCCAGATCATAGGCCACGGGCCACCCAGCACTCAGCACTAATTCAGCATTTGCCGGAGCGCGGCTGCCGGATCGGGCGCGGCCAGGAAGCTTTCGCCGATCAGAAACGCGCGATAGCCGGCGGCCTCCAACCGATCGAGGTCGGCGCGCGACCGCAGCCCGCTTTCACTGACGGCCAGCGTGCCCGCCGGCAGGCCTGGAGCCAGCCGCAGCGAGGTCTCGATGGTCACTTCCAGCGTTGCCAGGTCGCGATTATTGACGCCAATCAACCGTGCGCCCAGCGCGGCCGCCCGTTCCAGTTCTTCCTCGCAATGCACCTCGACCAGGGCGTCCAGCCCCAGCTCCGCAGCGCGGCTGAAGAGCAGCCGCAACTGGCGATCATCCAGCGCCGCGACGATCAGCAGGATGGCGTCGGCGCCCGCTGCCGCGGCTTCCGCCACCTGGTACTCGTCAATGATGAAATCTTTGCGGAGCACGGGGAGGCTAGTTGCCTCGCGGGCCTCGCGCAGATCCTCCAGGCGGCCGCCGAAGTACGGCGCGTCGGTCAGGACGGAAAGGGCGCGGGCCCCGGCCGCCTGGTAGCCGGCGGCAATCTCGGCCGGGCGGTAATTCTGGCGCAGCACCCCGCGCGATGGCGACTTGCGCTTCAGCTCGGCGATGATCCCGCGCCCGCCTGGCGATAGTGCGCCGAGGAAAGGGCGGGGAAGCCGCCGGCGGGATTGCCCGATCAGTTCCCGCTCCGCAGCGCGCCCGCGGCGCTCAGCCACCTCGGCTTGCTTGGCGGCGATGATTTCGGCCAGCAGGCCGGAGGCGCGGCCCGTGTTGGCGGTGCTGCACATGCCTTCGCTCAATCCCAGGAGAAAATCCGCCGGAGGATGAATGGATATGCTAGTGGCATTGGCGGGGCAAGTCAATCTTGGGCTGTAGGCTGTGGGCTGTGGGTGTGCGTTGCGCAACGCCTCATGGGCGGCGGCCCCACGCCGGAGTTGCGGCCGACGGCCTACAGCCTACAGCCTGATCCCTGCTACAATTTCAGGGATGCAGCAAGCCTCTGCCACCGCGCGGCGCCTGACGCGGTACATCTCGCAGCTCCCCGGCTGCCGTATCGCCGTGCTTGGCGATTTCATGCTGGACGAGTTCATCTGGGGCAAGGTCTCGCGGATCTCGCCCGAGGCGCCGGTGCCGGTGGTGGAGGTGACCGGGCAAACGTTCTCGCCGGGAGGGGCGGGCAATGTTGCCGCCAACATAGTGGCCATGGGCGGCTGCCCGGCCCCCTTTGGCATCGTCGGCAGGGACGGCTATGGGAAGCAGTTGACCGAGGTGCTGCGGCGGAAAGGCATGCCGACCGGCGGGCTGATCGCCGACGCTTCCCGCTCGACGACGGTGAAGACCCGCATCATCGAGACGGCGCGCAAACACCAAGTGGTGCGCGCCGATCGGGAATGCCGCCGGCCGGCCGGCCGGGCGCTGGCGCGCCGCCTGGCCCGCCGCCTGCTTCGTGAAGCCGACCGCTTTCAGGCCGTCATCGTCTCGGACTACGACAAAGGGGCCATCACGCCCGAATTGCTGGCCGAAGTGCTGCCGCCGCTGAAAGAGGCGGGCATCCCCGTGTTTCTGGACCCCCGCACCCGGAATCCGTTGAGCTACCGCCCTATCACCATCATCACTCCCAACGAGCGCGAGGCCGGACAGATCACGGGCCTGGAAATCGACAGCGAGGCGGCCCTGCTGGCGGCCGGTCGCCGGCTGCTGGAGATGCTGGATTGTGCCTGGGTGCTGATTACCCGCGGCGAGCGCGGCATGGCGCTGTTTGAGCGCGGCGGGCAAATCCGGAAGATCGCGGCCATGGCCCAGGAAGTGTACGACGTGACCGGCGCAGGCGATACCGTGATCGCGGTCCTGGCTCTGGCGCATGCCGCGGGCGCCAGCATGCCGGAAGCTGCGGTGATCGCCAACTGCGCCGCCGGCCGCGCCGTCGCCCACGTGGGCACCGTCGCCCCTACGGCCGAGGAAGTCCGCGCGGCCCTGATCGAGAGCGCCCGCCGCTTCCCCCGGCACTCCGCCTTCCAGCTCGGGTCCTGATTCACCACAAAGGCACAAAGCTACCAAGGACCACAAGGACGGTTTCTTTGTGTTCCTTTGTGTTCTTGGGGTCTTTGTGGTGCGCCAAGGCTAGCCGCGGGCCACGCCGTTGGACATGGAGGCCATGAATTCGGCATTGGAGCGGGTGCGCGCCATCTTGTCCAGCAGCAGCTCCATGGCCTCGACCGGGGACAGCGGATTGAGCACCTTGCGCAGCACCCACACCCGGTTCAGATCTTCGCGGACCAGCAGAAGCTCTTCCTTGCGCGTGCCGCTCTTGTTGATGTCGATGGCCGGGAAGACGCGCTTGTCCATCAGCTTGCGGTCCAGGTTCACCTCCATGTTGCCGGTGCCCTTGAACTCCTCAAAGATCACGTCGTCCATGCGGCTGCCGGTATCGATGAGCGCGGTGGCGATGATGGTGAGCGAGCCGCCCTCCTCGATATTGCGCGCCGCGCCGAAAAAGCGCTTGGGGCGCTGGAGGGCGTTGGAATCGACGCCGCCCGACAGCACCTTGCCGGAAGGCGGGACGATGGTGTTGTAAGCGCGCGCCAGGCGGGTGATGGAGTCCAGCAGAATCACCACGTCGCGCTTGTGCTCGACCAGCCGCTTGGCTTTCTCGATGACCATCTCGGCCACCTGCACGTGGCGCGCCGCCGACTCGTCGAACGTCGAGCTGATGACCTCGCCCTTGACCGAGCGCTGCATGTCGGTGACTTCCTCGGGCCGCTCGTCGATCAGCAGCACGATGATGGTGATCTCCGGGTGGTTGGTGGTGATGGAGTTGGCGATGGACTGCAGCAGCATGGTCTTGCCGGCGCGCGGCGGCGAGACGATCAGCCCGCGCTGCCCCTTGCCCAGCGGGGTCAGCAAGTCCATCACCCGGGAGGACAGGTTCTCCCGCGTGGTCTCCAGCTTGACCCGCTGGTTGGGGTACAGCGGCGTCAGGTTGTCGAAGAAAATCTTGTTGCGCGCCTGGTCGGGCGACTCGAAGTTGACCGCCTCGATCTTGACCAGCGCGAAGTAGTTCTCGCCCTCCTTGGGCGGGCGCACCTGGCCGCTGATGGTGTCGCCGGTCCGCAGGTCGAACTTGCGAATCTGCGACGGCGAGACATAGATGTCGTCCGGACCGGGCAGGTAGTTGTAGTCGGGCGAGCGCAGAAAGCCGAATCCTTCCGGCAGAATCTCCAGCACTCCCTCGGCGAAGATCAGGCCCTCTTTCTCGGCCTGCGCCTGCAGAAGCCGGAAGATCAGGTCCTGCTTTCGCATTCCGGAGGCCCCCGGCAGCTCCAGGGTTCGGGCGATCCGGGTCAGTTCGGTGATGCTCTTTTCCTTGAGTTCAGAAATGGTCATACAGCTCCATTCGGATGGGCAAACGGTGCCACAAGGGCGGGTAGTCGAATGCTTTCAACGCGGTCTTTGTCCGGCAACGCCGGCGATCAATGCGGGAATCAACAAGTCAAATAACGAATGCGTGACAACCCCCAAAAGTGCAGCCGGGAAGCAACGGAACATTCTTTGGAAAAGGGGATACCAAGGAAAGTACCAACCTTGGCCGGCTCGATACCTGCGGGGCCTAACCGTCCAGCGGCGCACCCACCTCACTGCTGATTATATTGCGAACGGACTGAAATCGGCAAGGGGTCCCGCGGTCGGTCGATACCCGCCCAAACTCTTATAATATGCAATCTGCATCCGGTTGTCAACTGCTTTTCGGCCTTCCCGCGGCTTCCGGGCCGGACAGGGGCGGGGCCGTACCCCCGGGGCGGCGCACCTTGGCTGCGGCACCAAGGTCTTGGTGCCGTCGTGTGTTTGTGGTAGAGAAGATGATGTGCCGTCGGCGCGACTCTTCCGGGTACGCGGCAGGGTGCAGGGGGTCGGGTTCCGCTGGTTTGCCGAGCGGGTGGCCGACAACCTCGGCCTGGCCGGCTACGTCAGGAACCTGCACGACGGCGCCGTCGAGGTCTACGCCATCGGCGCCGAGCAGGGCCTCGACGAGTTGCGCCAGAATCTGGAGCGCGGCCCCATGGGGGCGCGCGTGACGGCCGTGGAGGAAAGCCCGGCGCCCGTTCGCGCCGGCTACAAGCGTTTTCACATTGAATTCTGATGTAGCGGCGACCCCGCTTGGCGGGGTCGCCGCTACAGGAGTCATCGGATGACCGTTCAGCCTGCCATGCACAGTGAATCTTACGAAGACCTGAAAAAATTGATCCGCGAGGTGCCCGACTGGCCCAAGCCCGGCATCCTGTTCTACGACCTGACCACGCTGCTCAAGAACCAGGCGGGGCTGCGGCGCGTGCTGGATGCGCTGCAGGCCCAGTATGGCGGCCAGGCCATCGACCTGGTTATGGCGGTCGAGGCGCGCGGGTTCATTTTCGGCGCGGCGCTGGCCGACCGTTTGCGCGCCGGCTTCGTCCCGGTGCGCAAGCCGAAGAAGCTGCCCGCCGAGACCGCCCGGGCCACCTACGAACTGGAGTACGGCACCGACGCCATCGAGGTGCATAAGGACGCCATCGTGGCAGGCCAGCGCGTGCTGATCGTCGATGACCTGCTGGCCACCGGCGGCACCGCCGCCGCCTGCGTAAAACTGGCCCGCTCGCTGGGCGCCGAGCTGGTCGGGGTGGCGTTCGTGGTCGAGCTGACCTTCCTGCACGGCCGCGACAAGCTGCCGGGCGAGTGCCTGTTCAGCCTGCTGAAGTACGATTCGTAGGCTGTGGGCTGTAGGCTGTAGGCCGCAGGCTGTAGCCTGTCGTTGAGGCAATTTCCATGCGGAGACTTGTATTGCTTCTTGTTTTGCTGGCCGCCGCCGGCTGCTTTGCCCAGCAGCCTTACACCGTCAAGATTGACTTCGACCAGCGGGTGAAGATGCGCGACGGGGTGGAGCTGTCCGCCGACGTTTACCGGCCCGATGCGCCGGGGAAGTTCCCGGTGCTGCTGTCGCGCACGCCGTATACCAAGACCGGGGCGCTGAAAACGGCGCAGTACTTCGCCGAGCGCGGCTACGTGTACGTGGCCATGGACGTGCGCGGGCGGGGCGATTCCGACGGCCGCTTCGTCCCCTATCGCAACGACGGGCGCGACGGCTACGACGCCGTCGAGTGGTGCGCGGCGCAACCCTGGTGCACGGGCAAGGTGGGCACCACCGGCGGCTCCTACTTGGGCCGCATTCAGTGGCTCACCGCCGTGCTGCAGCCCCCGCACCTGGCCGCCATGGTGGCGCTGGTTACGCCGTCGGACCCGTTCGTCGAGTGGCCCACCGGAATCCCGCTGCCCATGGATATAAGCTGGCACCACTACACGGCCGGACACCTGTCGCAGAACATGGCCGCGCTGGACTGGTCGAAAATCCATTGGCACCTGCCGCTTTACACCATGGACGAGGCCGCCGGCCGCCCCAACTCTGGCTGGAAGGAGATGTTCGACCACCCGCAGCTCGACGCCTGGTGGGAGCCGCTTCGCTATCAGAACAAGTACGACCGCGTGAACGTACCGGTCCTGCACATCTCCGGCTGGTATGACGACGAGCAGGTCGGCACCCCGCTGAACTTCATGGGCATGACCGGCAAGGGGCCCGAGAGCGCGCGGCGCAGCCAGAAGCTGCTGATGGGCCCCTGGCCGCACGCCGTCAACTCCACCAGCAAGCTGGGCGAGGTCGATTTCGGCTCCGCCGCCATCATCGACCTGAACGGCACGATGCTGCGCTGGTTCGACTGCTGGCTGAAAGGCAAGGATAAAGGCGTGATGAAGGAGCCGCCGGTGCGGCTCTTCGTCATGGGCGAAAACAAGTGGGTGGAGGAGAACGAATGGCCGATGGCGCACACGCAGTGGACCAGGTTCTACCTGCACAGCGGCGGGCGCGCCAACAGCCTGTTCGGCGACGGCACGCTATCGGCCGCGGCTCCGGCGGCCGAGCCGCCCGACGGCTACACCAGCAACCCGGCGCGCCCGGCGCCGTTCATTACCGAGCCGTCGTTCGCGCAGATCGGCAGCACCGACGATTACCGCGCCGTCCACCGCCGCGACGACGTGCTGGTCTACACCTCCGCGCCTGTGGCGGAAGACACCCAGGTGTGCGGGCCGATCAAGCTCCAGCTTTACGCGGCCTCCTCGGCCAGGGACACGGACTTCATGGGTCTGCTGCTGGACGTGTGGCCCGACGGCTTTTCGCAGCGGCTGATCGACGGCATGGTGCGCGCCCGCTTCCGCGAGGGGATGGAGAAGCCGTCGCTGATCGTGCCCGGGCAGACCTATGTCTATACCCTCGATCTCTGGAATACCTGCCAGACATTCCAGAAGGGCCACCGCATCCGGCTGCAGGTGGCCTCGACGGCCTTTCCGAAGTACGACCGGAATCCGCAGACCGGCGGGCCGCTGGGCAGAACCACCGAATTGCGAAGCGCCGAGCAGAAGATCTTCCACGATTCGGCGCACCCGTCTCACCTGGTGCTGCCCATCGTCCCCAAGAAATAGCGGCCGGCTGGCGCCGCTCCGGATGGAGGATTGTGTGACGAAGTTTCTGCTGTGGTGCATCCTGCTGGTGCTCTGCTGGCCTCTGGCGCTGCTGGCGCTGGTGTTGTACCCCCTTGTCTGGCTGCTGTTGCTGCCGTTTCGCCTCGTTGGGATTGCGGTGGACGGGGTGCTGCAACTGCTGTGGGCGGTGATCACGCTCCCCGCCCGGCTGCTGAGGGCAGGGAAGCACGCCTGATTCGCCGGCTGACGGCCGTCAGCCGATTCTGCGGCTACTGTGCGGCGGGCTTGGGCCGGGGCGTGGCGTCGCCCGGCACCATCCCCAGCAGCCACTTCATGTGCTCGATCACCATCTTCTGGATGTCGGGCCGGTCCCACACCGCTTCCACGTGCCCCAGGCCGTTGTAGATGACGCGGCCCTTGCCGTAATTGCGCGCCCAGACGACGGCGAAATCCTTATCGGTGCGGTGCACGCGCGGGTTATTGAGATCGAGCTTGGCGGCGTCCAGCGTGAGCAGCGCCCGCACCCGGTCACGCGAAAATTCCTTGGCTTGGTAAATCTCGTCCTTCATGGTGAACGCCCGGGGCAGCGCCGACATGCCGGGAAACTCCGCATCCTCGACCACCAGCGGCGCCTCGAAGGTGTTCCAGGGATGCTGGTCGAAATAGCCGCCGATCATTTCGCCGTACTCGGGCCACTTGTAAAAGCTGTCGGTGGCGCTGTGGATGCCCAGGAATCCCTTGCCCTCCTCGCGCACGAAGGCCAGCAGGTCGGCCTTCTGCGAATCATCCATGTCCAGCTCGCCGGTGGTGTAGAAGGCCACCACGTCGAAGTAGTCGAGGTTCTTGGCGTTGCCCTGCAGCTTCTTCTTGGTGATGAGCTGCGAATCGGTGCGCAGGTAGGTGTCCCACAGCTTGGTTTCCTGGCCGAGTTTCCAGATGGTTCCCATGGCGTAGGAAATGGAATCGTGCTGAAAGCCCTTCGACTGCCCCACAAATAACACCCGTTTTTTCCTCGCAGGGGCCTGCGCGGGCAGCGGAGCGGCAACGGCCAGAAGCAGTGCGACGGCACAAATCGTGCGGAGGGTGCGCATGTCAAAACTCTCCTTGAAAACGTTTGTCTGCGGCCACGTACCCGGACAGCATACTGCAAATCGAGCTGCCAGCGACCTGCGAATGCACCCGCGCGACCAGCAGCAGGCGACAGGCAGATACTGCCTCCTGCCTACTGCTTACTGACTGCCGGGCCGGGGACGACGCGCGGGCCAACTGTGCTCACATCGATCTGCTGGAAGCCCATGGCCAGCGCCGGCGAGCCGGCTTGCAGCCGGAAATCGAAGTTGGCAGCGTTGACGAACAGCGGGTCGGCGATGCGCGACTCCAGGTCCTGCCCCAGTTGCCGCCACTCCGCCGGCGTGCGTCCCGCAAAACGAATCCCCGGCCCGCGCAGATCGTAGTAGACGTTGCGGTTGAATTTGTAGCCCGGCGCGCTGGTATCGGGCTTTTGGCCGGTGTCGAACTTGCCGGTGGTGGGCGCGGCGGGCCCCGCCGTCAGCGCCCAGTTGCTTCCCAGCAGCCGCCCCTGGTCGAAGTACACGATGTTGCGCTCGAAGGTGAACGACAGGTGCGGCTCCGAGCGCGAGCGCATCAGCTCGTACATGCCGTTCATGGCGAAGATGTTGTTGCGAACGGTGTTTTCGCGGCCATAGTGCTGGTGGAAGCCGGCGTGCTTGCAGCGGTACACCACGTTGTTCTCGATCAGCATCTCGCTGGTGCCTTCATCGGGATAAATCCCCCAGCCGCCGTAAGTGAAGGCCGCCACGTCGTGGATGAGGTTGTTGCGCAGCACCGAGCCGCGCTGCAGGCCCAGCGTGTAGATGCCACCCATGTCGCTGAGCATTTCCTTGCCGACGTTGTGCAGGTGGTTGAACTCGATGATATTGCCGTAGCCCAGGTGCGGCCCATAGCCCCAGGTCCAGCCCACGGAGATGGCCGTGTAGTAGAGGTCGTGGATATGGTTGTGGGCCAGCGTGTTTCCGCTGCTTTGCCCCACCCAGATGCCGACCGCCGGCGGAAACACCTGGCCCAGGTTGTGGATGTGGTTGTCGGCAACCACGTTTTCGCGGCACTGCTCGGCCTCATTCGGTCGGCGCGTCACCTCGCCGATCTTTACGCCGCCGCCGCCGATGTCGCCAATCTCGTTGGCTGTGATCCGGTTGCGCTTCGAGCCGCGCCCGAACCAGATTGCATAGCCGCCGATTTGCCGGAAAGCGCAATGGTCGATGGCGCATTCCTCGGCGCCCACGGCCTCGAATGCCGTCGGCGCGGTCAGGATCGAGGCCTGCATGTCGGCATAGCCCATGGGGCCCATGGTCCAGTCGGTGTGAGCGAATTCCAGGTTGCGGAACACGACCTTGCGAACGAACCGGCCGCTTTCCGGCGCGCCTTCCAGGCGCACCAGTTGGTTGATGGTTGGGGCGATGACTTCCTCGCGGGCCAGGTCTTCGCCGGGCAGCGGCCAGTAGGAAACCACGCCGGTCTTGCGATCCAGGTGCCACTCGCCGGGAAAATCCAGGCCGTCCGGAGCGTTCTCAATCCAGTAGCGCGCGTTGGCTTCCCTGTTGGAAGGCCGGGGATCGAGGGTAAGCGTGGCTGCGTGGTTGGCCTTATCCACCTTCACGATGGGCATGCGAATATCGGCCCAGGCCAGCAACGCGACCACTTCGACGTCGCCGGCCTCGGCCCACTCGGGCTTGATGTCGTTGCCGCGGTATTTCAGCAGGAAGGGCTTGTCCTGTGAGCTTGGGCCGTCGATGCGGAAGAAGCCGAAAGTGGGGGTGCGGGCCCGCTGCGCGCGCCTGCCGCTGACGAACAACTGGCGGAAATACGGCTCGCCCGCCGGCGCTGTCCACACCGCCGTCTTGCTTTTCTGCCAGCCGGTGATGCGGCGGCCCCCGCTCAGCAGCACGCGTTCGCCCGGCGCCGCTTCCCACACGGTGTCGGAATCTTCGGGGTTCAGCACCAGCGGTTCAGAAAGGGCGTACGTGCCGGCGTGCAGGCGAATAGTCAGCGTCCCCGCGGTGCCGGTCTTG
>JAPKYU010000653.1 GCA_026394175.1 Acidobacteriota bacterium
ACGGCTTCTTTCCGAAAGCGTTGCCCGGCAGTTGTTGTTCATCCTCATAACCGTGGATGATGAGCTCAACGCGTACACCGTATTCGAGACGCTGAACGCGCGCGGCCTGGAGCTTACCACCACCGACTTGCTGAAGAACTATCTCTTCTCGCGGGTCAGCGTGGCTGCGGACCTGGAGGCGTTGCAGCGACGCTGGCGCTCACTGATTGCCACCGTAGGCCAGGAACGCTTCCCTGAGTTTCTGCGTTATCATCTGCTCTGCGAAGAGCCCAAGATTCGCAGCCAGCGCCTGTTCAAGCTGATCCGCGACCGCGCGAAGACGCCGCAACAGGTTTTTCTGCTACTCGACGCGCTGGGGGACCGCGCCGAGTTGTTCGCGGCTGTCTCCGACCCCAATCATGGCTACTGGGCTGAGTTGCCAGCGGCTAAACCCTTCGTCCGTGAACTGAACCTCTTCCACGTTCGGCAGATGATGCCGCTCCTTTTTGCAGCGTGGGAGCAATTCTCGAGCGATGACTTCGTCCGTGTGCTGAAGCTCGTAAGTGTGATTTCCTTCCGCTACACCGTGGTGAGCGGGCTGAATACCAATGCGCTGGAACCCGTTTACCACCAGGCGGCCAAGGCGGTGCTGGACAAGCAGGTAACCGGCCCAGCCGGTGTCTTCGACCGGCTGAAGCCGATCTATGTTGAAGACGGGAAGTCTGCGCAGGATTTCGCGCTGCTTGCCACAGATACGGGGGGACAACGCAAGAAGCTGGCCAAATACATCCTTGCTCGGCTGGAGGCTGACGAGTCCGGTCGTGCCTGCGACCCCGATACAGACCCTGGCACAATCGAGCATATCCTGCCCGAGAATCCGCCCGACTACTGGGCCGAGCAGTTTCCACGCGAACGATGGGAGGCGGCCGTTTACCGGCTCGGCAACCTGACATTGCTCGAACCTGCTTTAAACCGCCAAGTAGGCAACGCGGGATACGTCCAAAAGCTTACTGCATACGCCGAAAGTTCATACGCGCTGAGCCGCCGTATTCCCGAGATGGCGCCCGAGCACTGGACGTTGGACCTGCTCGATGCACGCCAGCGGCGGCTCGCAGATCGAGCGGTGCACCTGTGGCGGGCTGACTTCGCGTGATCGCGATGTGTTATACCGCCCCCTCGGCGCAAAGGCGGGCCGGGTGATCCAGAAACCTCGCCACCAAGGCGCCAAGCTTGGGGTCTTTGTGTCGTGGTGGTGAATCACACCGGCTGCAAATGCGCCGTGAAGTGGCGCAGGAAGGGCGCTTCCTCGACCACGCGCAGGCCGCGAATCCGCTCCCGCTTTTTCCACACTTCGGTGATGACCTCCACCACGTAGTCGATGTGGCTCTGGGTGTAGACACGCCGGGGGATGGCCAGCCGCACCAGGTCCATGGTGGCGTGCGCGCCGAACATCAGCGTGCCGATCTCCACCGAGCGGATGCCGCCCGCCAGGTAGAGTTCGCAGGCCAGGGCCACGCCCGGAAAACAGCCCGGCGGGATGTGCGGGAGAAAGGCGCGGGCGTCGATGTACACGGCGTGGCCGCCCGGCGGATGCACGATGGGCACGCCTTCATGTGCGATGTGCCGGCCCAGGTAGGCGGTGGAGACGATGCGGTAGCGCAGGTAGTCTTCCTGGAGCGCTTCCTCCAGGCCCACGGCGATGGCCTCCAGGTCGCGCCCCGCCAGCCCGCCGTAAGTCGGGTAGCCCTCGGTAAGGATCAGCAGCTTCTCCTCCTGCGCCGCCAGGGCGTCGTTGTTGGTGCACAGGAATCCGCCGATATTGGCCAGGCCGTCCTTCTTCGCCGACATGGTGCAGCCGTCGCCCAGCGCGAACATTTCCTGGGCGATCTGCTTGGGCGTGTGGTTCTCATAGCCTTTCTCGCGCAGCTTGATGAAGTAGGCATTCTCCGCGAAGCGGCAGGCATCGAAGTAGAGCGGAATGGAATAGCGGCGGCACACCTCGCGCACTTCCCTGGCATTGGCCATGGACACCGGCTGGCCCCCCACCGAATTGTTGGTCACCGTGAGCATCACCAGCGGGATGCGGGAGGGGCCGACGCGGCCGATCAGTTGCTCCAGCGCGGCCACGTCCATGTCGCCCTTGAAGGGATGCGGGTGCGCCGGGTCTTTCGCTTCCGGGATGGGCAGGTCCACCGCTTCGGCCCCCACGAACTCGATGTTGGCGCGGGTGGTATCGAAGTGGGTGTTGTTGGGCACCACGTCGCCTTTCTTGCACATCACCGTGAACAGGATGCGCTCGGCGGCGCGCCCCTGGTGCGCGGGGATGACGTGGCTGTAGCCGAAAATGCCCTGGACGGCGCGGCGGAAGCGCTCGAAGCTGGCGCTGCCCGCGTAGCTTTCGTCGCCGCGCATCATGGCCGCCCACTGCTCGGTGCTCATGGCCGAGGTGCCGGAGTCGGTCAGCAGGTCGATCAGCACCGCGTCGGCCGGCAGCAGGAACAGGTTGTAATGCGCCGCCGTCAGCATCTGCTCGCGCTCCTCGCGCCTGGTCCAGCGGTTCGGCTCGATGGTCTTGATTTTGAATGGCTCGATGATGG